>NZ_JBJHAH010000011.1:0-130395 GCF_054050915.1 Modestobacter sp. SYSU DS0875
CCAGGCGCCAGGTCCCGGACGGCCTCCCGGCCGGTGGGCCGGGACCTGGCGCATGCCGGGGTCAGGCCTGGGCAGCCGGCTCCTGCTCGGCGCCCGGGGCGGCCTCGGTGGCCAGGTCGGCCTGCCACAGGTCCGGGCCGAACACCTCGTACTGGATGTCCTTGGCCGGCACGCCCCGGCCGATCAGCGAGCTGCGGACCGCCCGCATGAACGGCAGCGGGCCGCACAGGTAGTACGCCGCCCCCTCGGGCAGCTCGACCTGCGAGACGTCCATGATCCCGGCGTGCAGCCCGTCGACCGGCAGGCTGCTCTGCGCACCGCGCTCGTACCAGACGTGCATCGCGGCGCCGGGCAGCGACCGCACGTCGTCGAGCACCTGCCGGCGCAGCGCGAAGGACTCCTCGTCGGCGTCCGCGTGCAGCACGGTGATCGGCAGGTGCGACCCGGCGGCGGTCAGGTGCGAGATCATGCCGGCCATCGGGGTGATCCCGATCCCGGCGCTGACGAACACGACCGGCCGGCCGGAGTCGTCGAGCACGACGTCGCCGAAGGGCAGCGACAGGGTGAGCACGTCGCCGACCTGCGCCCGGTCGCAGAGCAGGTTGGACACCTCGCCGTCGGGCTTGCCGCCGCCGCGCACCCGCTTCACCGAGAACTGGCGGTGCTCGCCGTCGTCGGCGCGGGTGAGGCTGTACTGGCGCGGCTGGTGCACCCCGTCGGGCATCTGCACCTTCACCGAGACGTACTGGCCGGGCAGCGAGGTCTTGACCAGCCGGTCGTCGACCCGCTTGACCCGGAAGGTGACGACGTCGGGGGTCTCCTCGACCTTCTCCGCGATCTGCCACTCGCGCCACACCGTCTCCGGCCGCACCCCGCGGGCGCTGTACAGGCCGCGCTCCATGTTGATCAGCGCGTAGGCCATCAGCCAGTAGACCTCGTCCCAGGCGGCGGCCACCTCTGGGGTGACCGCGTCGCCCAGCACGTCGACGATCGCCCAGAACAGGTGCTCGTGGACGACGTCGTACTGCGCCGGCGTGATGCCCAGCGAGACGTGCTTGTGCGCGATCCGGGACAGCAGCTGCTCGGGGACCTGCTCGGGGGTCGTGACCAGGGCGCTGGCGAAGACGGCGACCGAGCCGGCCAGCGCGACCTGCTGGGTGCCCTCGGCCTGGTTGCCCCGGTTGAAGGTGCCGTCCAGCAGCTCCGGGTGCTCGCCGAACATGTGGCCGTAGAACCGGCGGGCGATCTCCTCGATGTTCGCGGCGACGACCGGGAGGGTCGCCTCGATGACCGGGCGGGAGCGATCGGAGAGCACAGTGCCTCGTTCCTGGAGAGGGCGTGCGGCACCAGGGGACGGTGCCGCGGGGACACCCCACTCTCGGCGCCGGGGCCCCGGCTGGTCGAGGGACGTTGGTCCCTCGGACCAGGTCCGCAGGAGCTGACCGCACCCGGGACAGACGCGCTCCAGTCAGCACACCGGGTCGCCGCCGACCGGCGCGGGGAGCCGGCCGGCCTGGCTGCGGCGGGCGGTCACCGGCGCAGACGGTCCGCTCGGCGGACGGGTGTCCAGCGCGCCGCCGGGCCGGTCGGCCGGTTCTGGCAGTTCCGCTGCCCTGGCTGTCCCACCGGCCACTGGTCTGCCGTCCCGTTGCTGCGCATCCTCGCCCCGTCGGGCAGCTCGCCCGACGACGGACGAGGGAGCGGAGCATGTGGGCAAGCGTCGTGTTCGTGGTGTTGGTGGTGGTGTTCTTCCGGGCGATGGGCCGCGCCGGTACACCGGCCCGGGACCGGTCGGTGCCAGGGTCGTGGTCCGCTGCGGCGCACCAGCTCGCCGCGGACGTCGTGCGCGGCGCCCGGGTGCACGCCGCCCTGTCGGCCGCCCACCGCGACCGCCTGGGTCGGGCCTGGTGAGCAGGAGGGGGACAGTCGACCTCCGTCAGGGGCCGTGCCGGCGATGTGCCAGGACGACCGCTGACGGTGCGCGGCCCCGGTGGCGGGGCTGCTCGCCACCGGGGTTCTGCTCGGCGGGGTCGGTCAGTCGCGGGGGCGCTTGCGGTCCTGCTCGGCGAGGAAGCGCTCCAGCTCGGCGCCGAGCTCGTCACCACTGGGCATCTGGCCCGCGGTGCCCAGCAGGCCGGTGTCCTCCCGCGCCGCGGTGAAGCTGTCGAACTGCTCTTCCAGCGCGGCCACCACCGAGGTGTTCTCCGCCGACCGGCCGATCTGCTCGTCGACCTCGGTGCGGTTGGCCTCGGCCGCCTCGCGCAGCGTCTCGGTGGGCACGTGCAGGCCGGTCAGCTGCTCCAGGTGCTCCAGCAGCGTGAGCGAGGCCGCCGGGTAGGTGGCCTGGGCGAGGTAGTGCGGCACGTGCGCGGCGACGCCCAGGGCGTCGACGCCGGCCTCACCGAGCCGCAGCTCCAGCAGCGCGCCCACGCTGCCGGGGATGCGCATCTCGCCCCAGTAGACCGGGTAGGACTCGATCAGCTGGCGCCGGGTCGCGTGCGCGGTGACGGTGACCGGCCGGGTGTGCGGCACCGGCATCGGGATGGCGTGCAGCGCGACGACGGTGGTCACCCCCAGTCGTTCGACCAGTCCGGCGACCGCGGCGACGAAGCGCTCCCACGCGTAGTCCGGCTCGGTGCCGTGCAGCAGCAGGAACGGGCGCCCGCCGTCGTCCTCGAGCGCGTACAGGTTGATCTCCGGGGAGGTGATCGACTCGTACCGGTCACCGGAGAACGTCATCCGCGGCCGGTGACCGCGGTAGTCGACCAAGCTGTCGACGTCGAACCGCGCGATCAGCTCGTGCGGCAGGGTGGCCAGCAGGTGCGAGCCGGCGAGGGCGGCGGCGTGCGCGGCGTCGAACTCCCCGGCCAGGTCGTGCACCAGCACCAGGCCGGGCCGCTCCTCCGGTGAGCCGATCCGCTCTTCGCGGGCGAGGAACGGTTCTGCCCCGGGGAGCACCTCGACGAGGTCCTCCGGTCGCTGCGGCACGGTGCGGCCTCCTGGGAACGGTCCAACGGGTCGACAGGTCCAGCCCCGGAAGGGACGGCGGCATTCCCGCCGTCCCTCCTCCGGGTCACCTGACCGGGTTCGGGTCCTCCGCGGACTCGCTCACCAGCTCGGCCCCCCCGGTGTTCCCGGCGAGCACCCGGCGGGTGCCGTCGGGCTCCACCTCCGGGGACAGCCCGTCGAGGACGTCGCGTCCGTACCGGTAGGCCACCGCGATCAGGGCGGCGACCGGCACGGCGAGGAAGGCGCCGATGATGCCGGCCAGGCTGGCGCCGGCGGTCACCGCGAGGATGACCACGGCGGCGTGCAGGTTCAGCCCGCGGCCCTGCAGGATCGGCTGCAGCACGTTGCCCTCGATCTGCTGCACCACGATGATCAGGCCGAGGACGATCAGCGCGGTGGTGAACCCGTTGCTGACCAGGGCGATGAGCACGGCGAACGCACCGGCCGTGAAGGCACCGATGATCGGCACGAAGGCGCCGAAGAAGGTGAGCACCGCCAGCGGGACCACCAGCGGGACGCCCAGGATGAGCAGCCCGATGCCGATGAAGAACGCGTCGACGAAGCCGACCAGCGCCTGCTGGCGGATGAACTCCGACAGCGTCTTCCAGGTCTTCAGCGACAGCGCGGCCACGTGCGGTGCGGCGCTGGGACCGGTCTGCGCGGCGAGCCACGGCACCCAGCGGGGCCCGTCCTTGAGGAAGAAGAAGGTCAGCACCAGCGCCAGCACCAGGTTGATGACGATGCTGCCGATGGCGGTGGCGGTCGTGTAGGCGTACCCGGCGATGTTCTGCGCGTTGGACTGCACCTGGTCGATCACGCCGTCGATCGCCTCGTCGACCTGGCCGTCGCCCAGGTTGAGCGGCGGGCCGGCCAGCCACTGCTGGATCTCCTGCAGACCGGCGCTGAACTGGTCGGCCAGGTCCTCGACCTGGTTGATCACCTGCGGGGCGATCCACGCGATGATGCCGCCGAAGGCTGCGAGGAACAGCAGCAGCGTCACGAGGGCGGCCAGGGCCGGCGGCCAGGAGTGCTTGCGCAAGAACCGGGCGAGCGGCCACAGCACGGTGGTGAACAGCAGGCCGAGGACGACGGGCAGCAGTACCACCCAGAGCTGGCCCAGGACGTACCCGATGATGATCAGGCCGAGCACGACGAGCACCAGTTCCCCGGAG
The DNA here is from genome assembly GCF_054050915.1 of Modestobacter sp. SYSU DS0875. NCBI lineage: Bacteria > Bacillati > Actinomycetota > Actinomycetes > Geodermatophilales > Geodermatophilaceae > Modestobacter > Modestobacter sp. SYSU DS0875. Next base: position 4,182 of record NZ_JBJHAH010000011.1, read on the forward strand.
CCGATCGCGAGGACGCGCGCGGCGGTCTGGAAACGGCGCGCGCGCTCCGGGCCGGGCACGGGAGACCGGGTGGGCACCATGGTGTCGTCGTGGGTGGGCGCTCCCGGGCTGGAGCCGGCGTCGGGAGTCGTCGCCCCGGAACCTTCCGGGCCGGTCGCCCTCTGGTCGGACGGCGTCTCGGGACGGGGCTCGGGACTCTGGTCGGGCATGCGCTGATCCCAGCACACCCGGGCGACGGGCACGCGCCGAAGCGACGCGATCCACCTCTCCCACCCCGCCCCGTCGGGCGGGCTGTCGGGGGTGCGTCGTAGGTTCCCGGCATGCCGAAGACCGCCACCGCCGACCGCGTCGACCGCGACGGGTTGCTCGCCTTCGTCCGCCCCCGCCACCACGCACTGCTGATGACCCGCCGGGCCGACGGCGAGCCGCAGCTCTCGCCGGTGACCTGCGGCGTCGACCCGGAGGGGCGGATCGTCGTGTCGACCTACCCGCAGCGAGCCAAGGTCGTCAACGCCCGCCGCGACCCGCGGGTGTCCCTGTGCGTCCTCTCCGACGAGTTCGACGGGCCGTGGGTCCAGGTGGACGGCCGGGCGGAGGTGCTCGACCTGCCCGACGCGCTGGAGCCCCTGGTCGAGTACTTCCGGTCGATCAGCGGCGAGCACCCCGACTGGGACGACTACCGGGCCGCGATGCAGCGCCAGGGCAAGGTCCTGCTCCGGGTGACGATCGAGCGCTGGGGGCCGGTGGCCACCGGCGGGTTCCCGCCGGAGCTGAACCAGGACACGCCCGCAAAGCCCTGAGCCTTGCTTTTGCCGAAGCAAGCTGCTGCACTTGCCTGGTGTCGTTCGTGGTGACCGTCGACCAGCGGGCCAGCCGTCGCGCCCCCGACCGGGTGCCGGCCGCCCTGCGGGTGCTCGCCGGCGTACCCGTGGTGCTGCGTTTCGAGCGCACTGCGGGTGATGAGTTCCAGGGGCTGCTCGACGACCCGGCCGCGGTGGTGGACGTGGTCCGGCGGCTGGTGCGGGAGGGCGACTGGAGCATCGGGATCGGGACAGGGCCCGTCCAGCGGCCCCTGCCGGCCAGCACCCGGGCCGGTGCCGGTCCGGCCTTCATCGCCGCGCGGGCCGCGGTCGAGGCGGCCAAGCGGCGTCCGGTGCGGATCGCGGTGCGCGGGCCGGTGCCGGACACGGCGGCGGACGCCCAGGCGGTGCTGACGGCGCTCGCCGCCCTGCTGGAGCGGCGCAGCGACCAGGCGGAGGAGGCGGTCCGGCTGGTGGAGGGCGGGCGCACCCAGGCCGAGGCGGCCGGCGAGCTGGGCATCAGCCGCCAGGCGGTCGGGCAGCGCCTGGCCGCCGGGCTGTGGGAGGTCGAACGCGACCTGCGGCCGACCGCGGCCCGGCTGCTCGCGCGGGCGGCGGGATGACCGTCGCCGCCCTGCTGGTCCTCGGTGCGCTGGCCGCGGCCGGCGCGGGCCTGACGCTGCGCGGGGAGCGGGTGCGCACCCCGATCGGCGCGCTGGCCCTCGTCGTGCTGCTCGCCGTGGCGGCCGTGCTGGCCTGGCGCGTCGGGCGCACCGGGGACGTCGTGGACGCGGCGGCCGTCGTCCTCGCGGTGGCGGCCGCCGCGCTGGGCGGTGGCCCGGTGGCGATGGCGGTGCTGCGCGCCGCCGATCCGCAGCGAGATGCGCCGGCGGCCGGTCCCGCGCCGGCCCCTGCCGGTGCCGAGCCCGTCGTCGGCAAGCCGGCTCCGCGCAGCGTGGCCGACCCGGAGGTGCTGCGCGGCGGCGCCTGGATCGGGGTCCTGGAGCGCACGGTCATCGCCGGGACGGTGCTGGCCGGCTGGCAGGAGGGGCTGGCCGTGCTGGTCGCGGTGAAGGGGCTGGGCCGGTTCCACGAGGTGAAGGCGCCGGTCGCCGCGGAGCGGTTCATCATCGGCACCCTGGCCAGCGGCCTGTGGGCCCTGGCCTGCGTCGGCGTCGCCGTCCTGCTCCGCGGCTGATCGCGGCAGCGGACTCCGCGGTCGCCGCGTCGGAGCTGGGTGACCGGCCGCGGGGTGGTCTGGCCCTGGGTGTGTCCGGTGGAGCTTGTGCTCTGCTCACCCGGGATGAGCAGAGCACAAGCTCAGCCGGGGACGTGGTCGGCGGCGGCCAGTCGCGCCGGGCGTCCCCGTCCCGAGCTTGTCCCGCGGCCCCGTCCAGAGGCTCGCCCCGAGCTTGCGAGGGGTGAGGAGGACGGGGTCCTTGTTCAGTCGCTGAAGACCTCGATCTGGGCACCCATCTCCACCAGCCGCTCGTACAGCTGCTCGTACCCCCGGGCGATGATGTCGACGTTGCGCAGCACCGACTGGCCCTTCGCCGCCAGCATCGCCAGCAGAATGCAGACCGCCGGACGGAGCGCCGGCGGGCAGACGATCTCCGCCCCCGACCACCGGGTCGGCCCGGAGACCAGCACCCGGTGCGGGTCGAGCAGCCGGACGTCGGCCCCGAGCCGGGTCAGGTCCGACAGGTGGATGGCGCGGTTGTCGTACACCCAGTCGTGGATGACCGTCTCGCCGGTCGCCGTCGCTGCGATCACCGCGAAGAACGGCAGGTTGTCGATGTTCAGCCCCGGGAAGGGCATCGGGTGCACCTTGTCGATCGGTGCCCGCAGCTGGGAGGGGTGGATGGTGACGTCGACCAGCCGGGTCCGGCCGTTCTCGGCGGGGTACTCCGGGGACAGCTCGTAGCGCAGCCCCATCTCGGTGAGCGTGGCCAGCTCGATCTCCAGGAACTCGATCGGCGCCCGCCGCACGGTCAGCTCCGAGCCGGTCACGATGCCGGCGGTGAGCAGACTCATCGCCTCGACCGGGTCCTCCGAGATCGTGTAGTCGACGTCGGCGTCGAGCACCGGCCGGCCGGTGACCACCAGCGTCGTGGTCCCGAAGCCGACGATCTGCACCCCCAGCTTCTCCAGGTACAGGCACAGGTCCTGGACCATGTAGTTGGGGCTGGCGTTGCGGATCGTCGTCGTCCCGTCGTGCCGGGCGGCGGCCAGCAGGGCGTTCTCGGTCACGGTGTCGCCGCGTTCGGTGAGCACGATCGTCCGGTCCCGGCCCTCCGTCGGGCGCACCGTGGCGTGGTACTCACCGGCGCGCGCCTCCACCTCCAGGCCGAAGGGACGCAGCGCGATCATGTGCGGCTGGACGGTGCGGGTGCCCAGGTTGCAACCGCCGGCGTAGGGGAGCTCGAAGACGTCGGCGCGGTGCAGCAGCGGGCCCAGGAACATGATGATGCTGCGGGTGCGCCGGGCGGCGTCGGCGTCGATGGCGGCCAGGTCCAGCTGCTCGGGGACGACGAGGGTGAGGTCCCGGCCGGCCTCGTCCCAGGTGGCCGAGACGCCGATCGAGGTGAGCACGTCGAGGATGCGGTCGACCTCGACGATCCGGGAGACGTTGCGCAGCGTCGTCCGCCCGCGGTTGAGCAGCGACGCGCACAGCAGGGCGACGGCGGCGTTCTTCGACGACTTCACCGTGACGCTGCCCGACAGCGGGGTGCCGCCGCGCACCCGCAGGTGGGTGGGGCCGGGGCGGCCGACGGTGATCAGCTCGCTCTCCAGCGCCGCCGACAGCCGGCCGAGCAGCTCGAGGGTGAGGTTCTGGTTGCCCTGCTCGATCCGGGCGATCGCGCTCTGGCTGGTGTTCAGCCGCTCGGCGAGCTGGGCCTGGGTGAGGCCGTGGTGCCGGCGGGCGTCGCGGACCAGCGCGCCGATCTGGCGGAGTGACTGACCGGTGGCTTCCTCGGTGAGCATCATCGTCGGTCACGATATCTCACACATGAGATCCGGACGATCGTGCTGCGGAGCTCCCCGGTCGGCCGGGGAGGCTCGCGCTCCGCACGGAGGGACGCCGGGTGTCGAACCGGCGAGCACCGGACATGATGGGGGCGCCGGACCCTGCCCACGGCCGGCCCCTGCTGACGAGGAGAACCCGTGCCCCAGACCCCGGCGCCGACCGGTTCCGTGTCCCACCCCGAGCTGCTGGCCGTCTACGTCAACGACCACATCGCCGCGGCCGCCGGCGGCATCGAGCTGGTCTCCCGGATGATCGGGGTGCACCGCGGGAGGGAGCACGAGCACGCCCTCCGGCAGCTGCTCGACGAGCTCCGCGAGGAGAAGACCGCGATCACCGGGGTCGCGCGGGCGCTGGGCTTCCCGGTGCGGCAGTACAAGCAGTGGGCCAGCTGGGTCGCCGAGAAGGCCAGCCGGGTGAAGCTCAACGGTCACCTGCTCAGCCGGTCCCCGTCCAGCGAGCTGCTCGAGTTCGAGTTCCTCGCCTCCGCCGTGCGGGGCAAGCGCAGCGGCTTCGAGACGCTGCGGATCGCAGCCACCGTCGACAGCCGGATCGACGCCGACCTGCTCGACCGGCTGATCCGGCAGGCCAACCGCCAGCACGACTGGGTCACCGAGGTGCGCCGGGACGTGGCGGCCAAGGTCTTCGGCGGTGACCCGAGCGCGCCGGACTTCGCGGCCGACCACGGCAACGGCGACGGAGGTGGCGGCGACGGGGGCGGCGGCGACACCGGCGGCGGGGCCACGGGGGGCCGGGGCTGAGCTCCCGCTGCGCGGGGCGGAGGGCAGCGGTAGACACGTCGGCATGTGCCACGACCACGACAGCCGCCCGCCCGCCCCGCCGCGCAGCGGGGACGTCGCCGAGCGCGGCTCGCTGACCCTGACCGCCGCCGACGGCACCGAGTTCACCGCCGCCTTCGCCGCCCCCGCGGGACCGGCGAGGGCGGGCGTGGTGGTCCTCCCCGACATCCGTGGCCTGCACCCCTACTACGTGGCCCTCGCCGAGCGCTTCGCCGAGGCCGGCCTCCCCGCGGTCGCCATCGACTACTTCGGCCGCACGGCCGGGGTGGCCGCCACCGGCAGCCGCGAGGAGGACTTCGACTGGCAGAGCCACATCCCGCAGACCACCGCCGAGGGCGTCGACGCCGACACCGCCGCTGCCGCGGCCTACCTGCGCAGCCGCACCGACCCGGCGCTGCCGGTGGTCACCGTCGGCTTCTGCTTCGGTGGCAGCCACGCCTGGCGGCAGTCCGGCGGCGACCTGGACATCGCCGGCTCGGCCGGCTTCTACGGCCGGCCGTCCATGGTCGGGGACGCCGCGCAGCGCGCCGCCAAGCCGGTGGTGATGATCATCGCCGGCGCGGACTCGGCGACGCCGGTGGAGGAGCAGCGGCAGCTGGCCGCCACCATGCGCGCCGCCGGTGCCGACGTGGACGACGTCGTCTACGAGGGCGCGCCGCACTCCTTCTTCGACCGGGCGTTCGGGGAGTGGGCCGAGGCCTGCGACGACGCCTGGCGGCACGTGCTCGCGCTGACCGACCGGGTCGCCGCCGGCTGACCACCTGCTCGCTCCGCCCGTCGCCGTGCCTACGCTCGCGGGATGAGCGAGCAGCAGCCGATCGAGCAGGGTGTCCTCGACCTGGCGCAGCGGGTCTTCGGTCTGGCCCGGGCCGGGCACACCGAGGAGCTCGCCGCCTACGTCGACGCCGGCGTGCCGGTGGACCTGACCAACGAGAAGGGCGACACCCTGCTCATCCTGGCGGCCTACCACGGTCACCCGGAGACGGTCGCCGCGCTGCTGGAGCGCGGTGCCGAGCCCGACCGGGCCAACGACCGCGGCCAGACCGCACTGGCGGCCGCGGTGTTCAAGCAGTCGGCCGACGCGGTGCGCGCGCTGCTCGCCGCCGGCGCCGACCCCGACGCCGGCGGGCCCAGCGCCCGCGCCACGGCGCAGTTCTTCGAGCTGCCGGAGATGAGCGCCCTGCTGGAGCGCCCGGCCGGCTGACCACGGTCAGTCCGCCGGGCGCACGGCGCGGGCCGAGAGCAGCGCGCCTCCGGCCGCCGCCAGCCCGACGAGGGCGGCGACGGTGGTCGGCACCGCCGGGGGTACCGGCAGCAGGCCGGCGACGGCGACGGCGAGCGCGCCGCCGGCGGTGGCTCCCGCCGCCCAGCCGACCCAGCGCAGCAGCAGCCGGGCCGGCACCCGCGCCGTCCGCGGGGTGACCGCGGCCAGCGCCGCCGTGGCGTGCACGACGGCCAGCGCGAACGCCAGCGCCGTCAGCCGGCCCCAGGCACCGGCGTCACCGCCGGCCAGCCAGGACAGGGCGGCGACCCCGATGAGCACCGCGGGGGCCGTCGAGCCCGGCGCGACCACCGCCGCGCCCAGCGCCACCAGGCCGGCGACGGTCAGGCCCACGCCGAGCACGGTCAGCTCCGGGGCCGGCAGCAGCAGCGCCGCGAGCCCGGCCAGCGCCAGCGCCACCCGGGGGCTCACCGGCGCACCCCGCGGCCACCGGACCGCGCAGCGGCGCGGGCGAGCTCGACCAGCACGGCGTCCAGCGTGCCCCGGCCGGCCCAGGGCACCACCGGCACGCCCAGCGACTGCAGCTGCCGGATCCGGGTGTCCCGCTCCACCAGCCACAACCGGGTCACCGGCCCGGCCCAGGGGCCGTCGTCGCCGCCTGCCGGCAGCGCGTCGGCCGGCAGGGTGTCGACCACCACCACCGGGTGCCCCGCCCGGCTCAGCGCCGCCGCTGTCTCCCCGGCGTGCCGGCCCACCAGCGGGCTGACCATCAGCACCAGGGCCCGGGGGTCCAGGCCGGCCGGCACCGGCATCCGCGGCTCGGCGCCCCCGGTGCGCGGCGCCGCGGTGTCCAGGAGCGCCGACTGCAGCCGGTCCAGCTGGCCGCGGCCGGCGCGGGCGGGCAGCACCCGGCCGGTGGCGGCGTGGGTCACCAGCCCGACCCGGTCGCCGAGCTGCAGGTAGAACGCGGCCAGGGCGGCGGTGGCGCGCACGGTGACGTCGACGCCGCTGGCCCGGCCGCCGATGCCCTCGCTGGTGCCGGCGTCGAAGCGGGCATCGGCGAGCAGCACGACGTCGGCGTCCCGCTCGGTGGTCGTGGCGGTGACCTGTAGCTCGCCCGCGCGCAGCGAGGTACGCCAGTTGATCCGGCGGATCCGGTCCCCGGGCACGAAGGCGCGCACCCCGGCCAGCTCGGTGCCCTCCCCGCGGTGCGGCGAGCGGTGCAGCCCGATCCCGCCCCGCGCCCGGGGCACCAGCGCGGCGCCGGTGTAGGGCGCGGACAGCGGGAGCACGCGCACCCGGCGGGCGGGCAGCTGCGCCGGGCCGGCGCGCAGCAGCCCGCCGCAGGCGGAGAGGGTGACCAGCACCGGGCCGACGGTGGCGTTGCCCCAGCGCCGGGCCAGCAGGTCGACGGTCACCGACAGCCGCCCGCCGGCGGCGGGACGGTCGACCCGGTCGACCGTCCCGCCGCCGGCCGGCTGCACCCAGCCGGGGGTGGCGACGGCGACGGCGGCGGTCTGCGCGCCCGGCCCGCCGTCCACCCGGACGGTCAGCGGGAGCGGAGCACCCTCGGGCACCGCAGCGTCGGCGAGGTCGACGTCCACCCGGGGCGCACCGGCCGGGCGGTGGGTCAGCGCCAGCGCGGCCAGCGCCAGGGGGGCGGCGAGCACCAGCAGGTCGACCCGGCGGACCAGGACGGCGAGCAGCGCGAGCGCCGCCGGGAGCACGGTGACCCGGACGAGCGCCGCGGTGGGCTGCCAGCGCACCGCTCAGCCGACGCTGCCGGCGAGCCGGCTGGCCGGCACGGGCACCTCACCGAGCACGGCGGCAGCGACGTCGTCGGCGCCGACCCGGTTCATCCAGGTCTCCGGCCGCAGGGTGAGCCGGTGCCCCAGCGCGGCCACGCCGACGGCCTTCACGTCCTCGGGCACGACGTGGTCCCGGCCGCGCAGCACGGCCAGCGCGCGGGCGGTGAGCACCAGCGCCAGGGCGCCGCGGGGGGAGGCGCCGACCTGCACCTCGGGCCGGGCGCGGGTGGCGGCGGCCAGCGTGACGCAGTACCGGCTCACCGACTCCTCGACCTCGACCCGCTCGACGGCCCGGCGCATCGCCAGCAGCGTGCCGGCGTCGACGACCGGGGCCAGCTCGACCTCCTCCCGCTGCCGGGCCAGTCGCCGGGACAGCACCTGCCACTCCTCCTCCGGGGCGGGGTAGCCGAAGGAGACCCGCACCAGGAACCGGTCCAGCTGCGCCTCGGGCAGTGGGTAGGTGCCCTCGTACTCGACCGGGTTGGCGGTGGCGAGCACGCAGAACGGGTCGGGCAGGGCGAAGGTGCGCCCCTCGACGGTCACCTGCCGCTCCTGCATCGCCTCCAGCAGCGCGCTCTGCGTCTTCGGCGGTGTGCGGTTCACCTCGTCGGCGAGCACCAGCCCGGCGAACAGCGGGCCCGGCCGGAACTCGAAGTCGCCGCGCTGCTGGGCGTAGACGAAGGAGCCGGTGACGTCGGCCGGCACCAGGTCGGGGGTGAACTGCACCCGGCGGAAGCTGAGCCCCAACGCCTGGGCGAAGGAGCGGGCGGCCAGCGTCTTGCCCAGGCCGGGCAGGTCCTCCAGCAGCACGTGCCCGCCGGCCAGCACCGCGGCGAGCACCAGCTCCAGCCGGTCGCGCTTGCCGACCACGGCCTCGCCGACCCGGTCCAGCACGGCGGCGCCCAGCGCGGCGGTGCGGGCGGCGTCGAGCTCCGGGGGAGGGGGCAGGGCGCTCACAGGGCCTCCAGGTCGCGGGTCCAGTCGGAGATGGCCTGCGGGGTCGACCGCAGGGAGTACGGGGGCGCCACCAGCAGCGCGAGCAGGGCGGGCCCCAGCAGCGGGGTGGCGGCGGCGCGGCCCTCGGCGGTGCGCCAGTCCAGGCCGTGCCGCAGCCACAGCCGGTCGGTGGCCAGCGCGACCAGCCGCGGCCGGAGCCGGGTCTCGAACCGGCGCGGATCGCGGCTGTCCTGCTCCACCGCGAAGCGCAGCGAGGCGAGGTCCCCGAAGGAGGCCGCGGTGGCCGCCTCCGGCGGGTCGGCGGACAGCTCGGTCACCGGGTCGGTGGCGCTCACCCGGGAGCCGGCCAGCACGAGCAGCCCCCCGGCGACGCCGGCGACGAGCGCGACCGGGATCGACAGGGCCCAGCCGGACAGCCGCCCGATGACGATCGCGAGCACCCCGACGGCCGCGCCGCCGGCGACGGCGAGCGCCGCGGTCAGCCGGGGGCTCACCGCCGGTCCCCGGCGGCCAGCGCGGCACGCAGCTGCTCCAGCTCGGCGCGGGCCGCGGCGCGCTCGGCGGGGCCCACGGGAGCGGAGGAGAACCGGGCCGTGCGGTACAGCTCGGCCAGCCCGTCGACCGACTCCGCAGGCAGCCCGTGCACCTCGGCCAGGCGGGCTCCGTACTCGGCGGAGGTCTCCGCCGGGTGCGCCGGGGTGCCGGCGTCGGCGGCGGCCCGGCCGAGCAGCAGCCACGCCGCCACCACCGCGTCGCGGGCGTCGGGCTGCTCGACCGCCGCCAGGGCCCGGTCGACCGCGGCGGGCAGCGCGTCGGCCGCCGGGCCGACGGTGGCCGCCGCCGCGGACGGCCGGCGGCCGGGCAGCCGGGGGCGCCAGCGGGTGCCCATGGCGACCAGCAACCCCAGGCCGGCCAGCGCCATGAGCAGCACCAGCCAGACGGTGACCTCGCCGATGACGTTCCGGCCCGGCTCGCCCGCCCGGGTGGTGGGACCGACCGCGTCCCCGTCCGGGGTGGGCAGCGCCGGTGACGGGACCGCCGGGCTGGTGGCGGCGTCCTCGGCGGCGGACGGCGGCAGCGGGGTCGCGTAGGAGCCGCCGCGTGCGGCGAGGGCGGCCAGCACCAGCACCGCGAGCAGGGCGCCGACCGCCACCGCCGTGCGCAGCACGGGGCGCCCGGGGGCGGTGGGCGGGGGAGCGGCCATCACCGCACTCGACCATCCCGGCCGGCCCAGGGCAAGCACGGTCAGCCGGTCGTGCGCGCGTCGGTGCAGCCACTGCATCGACGTGCGACGACGCGGGGTGCCGGACTCGGGTGCAGCGGCTGTACCTCCCCGCCGACGGTCGGTGGGTGGCCCGACCGTCAGGTGGCCGGCGTGGGGGCGCGCCGCCCGAGCGCGAGGGTGAGCACGACGAGCAGCAGGCAGGCGCCGCAGCCGATCAGCGCGATCCCGGTGTAGCCGCCCGTGGTCGGGTACGCGGCGCCGGCGGGGGTGGCGATCTCCAGCACGGTGGCGCTGAGCGCGCTGCCGACGGCGAAGCCGATGTAGCGCATCACCTGGTTCAGGCCCATCGCGCTGCCGGTCTCCCCGGCGGGCACGGCGGTGACGATCAGCCCGGGCAGTGCCGCGAACGTCGTCCCCACGCCCAGGCCGGCGACGGCCATGGCCGCGAACAGCTGCCACAGGTCGGTGCGGGCGAAGCCGACGAGCAGCTCCCCGACGGCGAGCACCAGCGCGCCGATCGGCAGCACCCAGCGGGCGCCCACCCGCCGGTCCAGCGGGCGGGCCACCCAGCCGGCGGCGAAGCTCCCCACGGAGAACGGCAGCAGGATCAGGCCGGCGACGACGATCGAGGAGCCGAACCCGTAGCCCGTCGACTCCGGGGTCTGCGCCAGCCGCGGCACGGAGGTGAGCAGCAGGTAGTTGGCCAGGCCGATCAGCAGGGCGCCGACGTGTGCGGTGGCCGCGGTGCGCCCGCGGGCCAGCCGCAGGTCGACCAGCGGCGCGTCGGCGTGCAGCTGCCACACCGCCCAGCCGGCCAGGCTGGCGAGGGACAGCGCGACGAGCCCGAGCACGACGGGCGAGGTCCAGCCCCAGTCCTCGCCCTCGCCGAGCGCGAGCAGCCCGGCGGTCAGGCCGACCCCCAGCAGGGCGGCGCCGAGCAGGTCGAGGCGGCGGGCGGCCGTCTCCGGCGGCCGCGGGTAGACCACGGCGGCGGCGACCAGGGCGATCGCGCTGGCGACGGCGCCGAACCAGAACGCCGCGTGGACCCCGCCCAGCTCCGCGATCAGTCCGGTCAGCGGGTAGCCCAGGCCCAGGCCCGCGGCGACCGTCACCGACAGCGCCGCAGCGGTCGAGCGGGCCCGGTCCGGGGGCAGCGCCGAGCGGGCGGTGGCGATCGCCAGCGGGGTGACGGCCAGTCCCAGCCCCTGCAGCGCGCGGCCGGCGATCAGCCAGCCGAGCCCCAGCGGCAGGGCGGCGAGCACGCTGCCGAGCACCACGACGCTGAGCACGACCAGCACCACGGTGCGCCGGTGCCGTCCGTCGCCCAGCCGCCCGATCACCGGGCTGGCGACCGCGCCGACCACCAGGGTCACCGTCAGGGCCCACTGCGCGCTGGTGACCGAGACGTCGTTGGCCTCGGCGATGGCGGGGATCAGCGGCGCGCCCAGGCTGCTGATCACCGCGACCAGCATCGCCAGGTAGATGAGCACCGGGACCAGCGCCGGGGGAGCGCTGCCCGCGGCGGCCGTGCTGGTGCGGGCGGCTGGTTGCGTCACGGAACTGGACGGTAACCGCGGACGGCCGCACCGGGCCGGGGGCTTCCGGTCAGCGGAGGTACCCGTCGGTAACGTGGGGCGCCGACGAGGGGGAGGTGCGATGCCCGGCTGGGTGCAGGACGCGGTGTGGTGGCACGTCTATCCGCTGGGTTTCGTGGGGGCCGAGCAGCAACGGGGCGACGACGTCGTGCGGCACCGGCTGCCCCGGCTGGTCGACTGGCTGGACTACGCCGTCGAGCTCGGCGTGAACGGGCTGGCGCTCGGGCCGGTGTTCGCCAGCGGGACGCACGGCTACGACACCGAGGACCACCGGCGGATCGACCCGCGGCTGGGCGACGACGCCGACTTCGACGCGCTGCTCGCCGCCTGCCACGACCGTGGGCTGCGGGTCCTGCTGGACGGTGTGTTCAACCACGTCGGCCGCGGGCACCCGGCGTTCCGGGCGGTCCTGGAGCAGGGGCCGGACGCGCCCACCGCCGGGATGTTCCGGTTGCGCTGGCCGCACGGCCCGGGCGCGGAGCCCGAGTACGACACCTTCGAAGGGCACGGGCAGCTGGTCGCCCTGGACCACTCCGCCCCCGCCGTGGCCGACCTGGTCACCGACGTGATGACGCACTGGCTGGACCGCGGCGCCGACGGCTGGCGGCTGGACGCCGCCTACGCCGTGCCGCCCTCGTTCTGGGCGGGCGTGCTGCCGCGGGTGCGCGAGCGGCACCCGGACGCGTACGTCGTCGGCGAGGTCATCCACGGCGACTACGCCGGGATCGTGCGCGGGTCCGGGATGGACTCGGTGACCCAGTACGAGCTGTGGAAGGCCGTCTGGAGCTCGCTCAACGACGGCAACCTGCACGAGCTCGCGCACGCGCTGGGCCGGCACGACGAGTTCCTGGGCACCTTCGTGCCGCTGACCTTCGTCGGCAACCACGACGTCACCCGGATCGCCAGCCGGCTCACCGACCCCCGGCACCTGGCGCACGCGCTGGTGGTGCTGTTCACCGTCGGCGGGACGCCGTCGGTGTACGCCGGTGACGAGCAGGCGTTCACCGGCGTGAAGGAGGACCGCGCCGGCGGGGACGAGGCGGTGCGCCCGCCGTTCCCGGCGACGCCCGCGGAGCTGGCCCCGTTCGGGGAGCCGACGTTCCGGCTGCACCAGGAGCTGATCGGGCTCCGGCGCCGGCACCGCTGGCTGCACGCGGCGCGCACCGAGGTGCTGCACCGGGACAACCGGCAGCTGAGCTACGCCAGCAGCGCCGACGGCGAGCGCCTGCTGGTGGCCCTCAACCTCGCCGACACCCCCGCGCTGGTGCCCGCACCGGGCGCCGGCGCGCTGCTGGCCGGCGCGGGGCAGGTGCAGCGGGACGGAGTCCGGCTCGAGCCGCACGGCTGGGCGGTGCTCGAGGGTTGAGCTCGAGCCGGGTGGCCTGATGGGGAGCCGCGCCGTGGCACGGCTCCCCATCGGGCCACCCGGCTCTGCCCGGCGGAGACCAGGGCCTGGTGGGGCATCTCACCGCGCCCGGTTGGAACGCCGGGCACCGGTGTGGTGTCGTTCTCGGACGTGACCACCGCCCCCGCCCCGGCCGCCCGCACCCCGAGGCGGGCCTACCTGGTGTGGGGCGTGGGGCTGCTGGCCTACGCGGTGGCGATCTTCCACCGCGGGTCGCTCGGCGTGGCCGGCGTGCAGGCGCAGGAGCGGTTCGACGCCGGCGCCTCGGCGGTCTCGCTGTTCCTGGTGCTGCAGCTGGCCGTCTACGCCGGCCTCCAGGTGCCGGTGGGCGTGGCGCTGGACCGGTTCGGCTCCCGGGCGATGATCGTCGCCGGTGCGCTGACCATGTCCGCCGGGCAGGCCGTCCTCGCGCTGGCCACCGACGTGCCGACCGCCGTCGCCGCCCGGGTGCTGGTCGGCGCCGGCGACGCGATGACCTTCATCAGCGTGCTGCGGGTCGTGCAGCTGTGGTTCACCGGCCGCACCGTCCCGGTGATCACCCAGCTGACCGGCATCCTCGGCCAGATCGGCCAGATCGTCGCCGCGTACCCGCTGGTCGCGCTGCTGCGCGACACCTCCTGGCCGGCCACGTTCCTCGGCGCCTCCGCGGTTGGCGTGCTCGCCGCGGTGCTGGTGCTGGTCGCGCTCTCCGACGCCCCGCCCGGCACCCCGGTGGCCACCCCGGCCGGGCTGGGCCAGGTGCGCGCCAACCTGGTGGCCACCTGGCGGGAGCCGGGCACCCGGATCGGGATGTACACGCACCTGGTCACCCAGTTCTCCGGCACCGTGTTCGCGTTGCTGTGGGGCTTCCCGTTCCTCACCGTCGGCGAAGGGCTCAGCGACGGCACGGCGGCCACCCTGCTCACCCTGCTGGTGCTGGTCGGCATGGGCTTCGGCCCGTTCCTGGGCCGGCTGGTGGGCCGCTGGCCGATGCGCCGCTCGGTGCTGGTCTTCGGCATCCTCGGCGTCACCGCGGTCACCTGGACCGTCGTGCTGCTCTGGCCGGGGCGGGCGCCGCTGTGGCTGCTCGTCGTCCTGGTGCTCGTGCTCGGCACCAACGGCCCGGGGTCGATGATCGGCTTCGACTACGCCCGCACCGAGAACCCGGTCGAGCGCGCGGGGAGCGCCAGCGGGGTCGTCAACGTCGGCGGGTTCGTCGCATCGCTGCTGACCATCCTGGCCATCGGCGCGGTGCTGGACCTGCTCACGCCCGGCGGCACCACCGACTACAGCCGGGACGCCTTCCGGGCCGCGTTCTCCGTGCAGTACGTCTTCTGGGCGGTCGGGCTGGTCGGCGTCCTGCGGCACCGCAAGGCGCTGCGCGCCCGGCTGGCCCGGGACGGCGTCGTGATCGCCCCGCTGCACATCGCGGTCGGGGCCCGGCTGCGCGGCCGCTCGGCCTACCAGCCGCCGGCCGACGAATGAGTGTCGCCGGCCGACGGACGGAGCGCCGCCGGCCGACGCTGAGCCCGGCTCAGATCGAGCGGGTCTCCCCGGCCCGGTCGGCGAAGGCGCCGACGAGGTCGCCGCCCAGCGCGAGCTGCACCCGCCGGCGCATGTCGCGCACCGCCTCGGCGTCGTCCCCGGCCGCCTGCTCGGGCAGCTGCACCACGGCGTCGTCCGCCGCGCGGGCGATCTCGGCCCGCTGCTCGTCGTCCCGGCAGGAGACGGCCACGTCGCGCAGCATCTGCAGGATCGAGGTCAGCACCGTGGGCTCGTCGCCGCCGTAGCGGCGCAGCTGCCCGCAGGACAGCTCCAGGTAGTAGCGCAGGTCCCGGTCGGGGACGACGGCGCGGCCCACGCCGTCGCCATCACGGTGGACGCTCGCGCCCAGGTGGCGGCCGACGACCCGGGACAGCAGGTCGCCCAGGTGCCCCAGCGCGGTGGCCGCGGTGACCGGGTCGTTGATGCTGGGCGACACCGCCTTGACCGCGATGTCCTCCAGCTGCCGGAAGCCGAAGCCGGCGTCCTGGTCCAGCGTCCGCTCGTAGCCCAGGTCGATGGTGGCGACCACGGCGTCGGCCAGCTCGTCGGGCACCTCGCCACCCCGCCGCGACCAGACGGTGGCGACCGGGGTCCGCCGGACCACGTGGTCACCGGGGCGGGTCTCGATCCGCACCACCGCGTCGTGCTCCCGCGCCACCTCGACCAGCCGGTCGACGTCGATGCTGCGCACGTAGCCGCTGGCGGTGGCGGCGACCAGCCGGCCGGTGGCCTGGTCGAGGTGCAGCTGCTCGGGGTCGTCGAGCGGCTCGTCGTAGTCCGGGTAGAAGGTGGCGAGTGCCCGCTTCGTCTCGTCGTGCACCTTGAGCATGAGGGTGTCCACCCGCAGCAGCCGGGTCATGTGCGAGATGAACGTCAGGCCCGCGGCGAACGCGGCGATGCCCAGCAGCAGCGCGACCAGCGCGCTGACCACCGGCACCGGCGAGGAGCTGCTGAGCTGCCGGATCGCCACGATGCTGAACACGAACGCCCCGGTGAGGGTCGCCAGTACGCCCTTGGAGACGCGGTCCTGGGTGACCTCGCGCAGCAGCCGCGGGGAGAACTGCTGGCTGGCCAGCTGCAGCGCCACCACGGTGAGGCTGAACGTCAGGGTCGTGATGGTGACCACCGCGGTGGCGACCACCTGGAACAGCGTGGACGCCGCGGCCTGGTCGCCGGGCCACAGCCGCGTCAGCCAGCCGCCGGAGGGCCGGATCATGGTCAGTACCACGGCCGCGCCCGCCGCCACGACCCCGCTGACCAGAGGTCCGACCCACAGCGGGAGCCGGGAGCTCTCCGCGCTGCCCTTGTTCGTCACGACCGGCCTCCGGTGCGCCGGGCGATCGCGATCGCGTGGTCGAAGGCCCGGCCGTCGCGCTCGACCGGGAGCACGAGGTGTTCGACGGCGGTGGCCTCGGGCAGCCTCCGCAGCTGGTCGGCCAGCTCGGGCACCGGGTCGCTCGCCCAGATGGCCAGCACCCCACCGGGCCGCAGGGCGGCCAGCGCGCGGGTGAGCCCCGGCCCCTCGTAGAGCCCGGCGTTGCCCTGGTGCACCAGGAACGCCGGACCGTTGTCGACGTCGAGCAGCACCGCGTCGTACCTCCCGGGGTGGTCGGCCAGGTGCGCGGCGACGTCGGCGGTGTGCAGCCGGAGCCGCGGGTCGGCGGGCAGCGCGGGGAGCAGCCCGTCGCCCGCCCAGCCGACCAGCGCCGGCTGCAGCTCGACCACGTCGACGGCGCCGACGCGCGGTTCGGCCAGCACGGTGGCCGCCGTCCAGCCCAGCCCCAGCCCGCCGACCAGCACCCGCAGCCCCGCGCCGGCGCAGCGGGCCAGCGCCTCGGTGGCCAGCGCCCGCTCGGTGGAGGTGTCGACGTCGTCCATCGCGAACACGCCGTCGACGATCAACTCCAGGTGCGCGACGCCGTCGTCGCCGGTGCGCCGGCGCAGCGCCACCTCGCCGTGCGGGCCGCCGGCCCGGCCGAGCAGCTGCACGTCCTCGTCGATCACGGGGACGAGTGTGCGGCAGGGTGCAACCGCAGCGACTGGCCGGGGCGGAGCTGGGCGCAGCGGTCGACGTCGGCGTCGGTGACGTAGCCGATCACCGGGTAGCCGCCGGTCACCGGGTGGTCGGCCAGGAACAGCACCGGCAGCCCGGACGGCGGCACCTGCAGCGCTCCCCGCACCATCCCCTCGCTGGGCAGCTCCCCGGTGCGCAGCCGCTCCAGTGGGGCACCGTCCAGCCGCAGCCCCACCCGGTTGCTCTCGCTCGTCACCGTCCACGACTGGCCGGTGAGCGCGGCCCAGCCGGCGTCGCCGAACCAGTCCTGCCGCGGCCCGGGCAGCACGGCGACCGTCACCTCGCCGTCCGGCGGGTCGGGCACCGGGGCCAGGTCGACGCCGGGCGCCGGGTCGACCGGTTCGCCGACCGGGAGCACGTCGCCGGCGGCGACCACCGCGGGGCCGAGCCCGGCCAGCAGGTCGGTGGCCCGGGAGCCGAGCACCGGCGGGACGGCGATGCCGCCACGGACGCCCAGGTAGGTGCGCAGCCCGCTGGCCGGCGGGCCCAGCCGCAGCTCGCTGCCGGCGCGGAGCACGGTCGGGGCGTCGTGCGGGGCACCGGGGCAGCGCGCGCCGGTGGTGACCACGAGCAGGTCGGCCTCCGCGCGGACGGCGAGCCCGCCGAGGGTCACCTCCAGCACGGCGGCGTCCGCGCGGTTGCCCACCAGCCGGTTGGCCAGCGCGGCCGACGCCCGGTCGCAGGCGCCGGAGCGGCCGATGCCCAGCGCGGCCTGCCCCGGACGGCCGCCGTCCTGCACGGTGGTCAGCGGCCCGGTGGCGAGCACGGTCAGGCTCATCGCGGCACCGCCGTGAAGCGCACCCGGGTGCCCGGCCGGAGCAGCGCCGCCGGGTCGCGGTCCAGGTCGAACGCCGCGACGTCGGTGCGGCCGATCAGCTGCCAGCCACCGGGGGACTCGCGCGGGTAGACGCCGCTGAACTCCCCGGCCAGCGCTACCGAGCCCGGCGGCACCTTGGTGCGCGGGGTCGCCCGCCGGGGCACGTCCCACTGTCCGCCGGGCTGGGTGAGGTAGCCGAAACCGGGGGCGAAGCCGCAGAAGGCCACCGTCCACTCGGCGCCGGTGTGCCGCTCGACCAGCCCGGCCGGGGTGAGCCCGAGCAGCTCGGCGGCCTCGGCCAGGTCAGCGCCGTCGTAGTGCACCGGCAGCTCGACGGAGTCGCCGGCGGCCTGCGCGTCCGGGCGTGGGGGCGTCGCCCGCACGGCGTCGGCGACCGCGGCCAGGGTGGTGACCGCGGGGTCGGTCACCAGCAGCACCGTGCGGGCGGCCGGGACGACGTCGACCACCCCGGGGGGCGGGTCGGCGCTGAGCGCGGCGTACAGCGCGAGCACGTCGTCGAGCCCGTCCAGCTCGACCAGCAGGGCGGCGCTGCCGCTGGGGAGGAGGCGCATCAGGCCGCGAACGCCGACAGCTCCACGCCGGCGTCCGTCAGCGCGGCGCGGACCTGCCGGGCGATCTCCACCGCGCCGGGGGTGTCACCGTGCACGCAGATCGACCCCGGCCGCAGCGTCAGCTCCCCGCCCTCGACGTCCCGGATCGGTTCGCCGGTGGCCATCGCCACGCACCGCGCGGCGATCTCGGCCGGGTCGTGCAGCACCGCGCCGGTCAGCCGGCGGGAGACCAGCGTGCCCCCGGGGGTGTACGCGCGGTCGGCGAACGCCTCGTGCACCACGGTCAGCCCGGCCTCGGCCGCCAGCCGGAGCCACGCCGAGCCGGGCAGCCCGAGCACCGGCAGTTCCCGGTCGTAGGCGACGACGGCGGCGACCACCGCGGCCGCCTGCTCCTCGTGGTGGACGATCGCGTTGTAGAGCGCGCCGTGCGGCTTGACGTAGCGCACCCGGTCGCCGGCGATCCGGGCGAAGCCCTCGAGTGCACCGATCTGGTAGACGACGTCGGCGGTCAGCGCCTCGGGCTCGACGTCGATGAACCGCCGGCCGAAGCCGGGCAGGTCGCGGTAGCCGACCTGGGCGCCGATCGCCACGCCGGACTCGACGGCCCTCGCGCAGACGCGCCGCATGATCGTGGCGTCGCCGGCGTGGTAGCCGCAGGCCACGTTGGCGCTGGTGACGACGCCCAGCAGCGCGTCGTCGTCGCCGAGCGTCCACTGGCCGAAGCCCTCACCGAGGTCGGAGTTGAGGTCCACAGCGGTCATGGGTCCAGCCTCCCTCACGAGAACAGGTCGATGACGGGCTGGATCGACCGCACCGCCAGGTACAGGGTCAGCAGCCAGGCGACCCAGCCGATCGCGAGCAGCCAGCGCGGGTAGCGGTAACCGTTCAGCAGGTCGGTGCGGCGGGTGGCCACCCACAGCAGGACGGCGATCCCGATCGGCAGCAGCAGCCCGTTGAACGCCCCGGCGAACACCAGCAGCGTGGTGGGTGCGGTGCCGATCAGCACGTAGACCAGCGAGGTGACCGCGATGAACCCGACGACCAGCCAGGTGCGGGTGCGGTCGGAGGTCGCCGTCCGGGAGGTCACGAACGACACCGAGGTGTAGGAGGCGCCGATGACGCTCGTGATCGCCGCGGCCCACAGCACGATGCCGAAGACCCGCAGGCCGACCTCGCCGGCGGCCTGCTCGAAGGCCGACGCCGCCTGGTTGGTCGGGTCGAGCGCCGCACCGCCGGTGACCACGCCGAGGATCGCCAGGAACAGCACGACCCGCATGACCGCGGTGATCAGGATGCCGGTGACCGAGCCCCGGGTGATGTCCCGGACCCGGCCGGGGCCGGAGACGCCCGAGTCCAGCAGTCGGTGCGCGCCGGCGTAGACGATGTAGCCGCCGATCGTGCCGCCGACCAGGGTGGTGATCGCCAGGACGTCGATCTCCTCGGGGAGCACCACGTTGCGCAGGGCCTGGCCCACCGGCGGGCCGGAGGTGATCGCGACGTAGCTGGTCAGCACGATCATCACCAGCCCGAGGGCGACGACGATCCGGTCGACGGCGACCCCGGCCCGCCTGCTCAGGAAGATGCCGATGGCGATCAGCGCGGAGAGGGCGCCGCCGATCTTCGGGTCGAGCCCCAGCATCGCGTCGGTGCCCAGTCCCGCGCCGCTGACGTTGCCGATGTTGAACACCAGCCCGCCGATCAGCAGGAAGGCGGCCATCACCCAGCCCAGGCCGGGGGCGACCAGGTTGCCCAGCTCCTGGGCCCGCCGCCCGCTGACGCCGATGACCCGCCAGACGTTCAGCTGGAGCGCGATGTCGATCAGGATCGAGATGACGATCGCGAACGCGAACGCGGCGCCCAGCTGCACCGTGAAGGTCGTCGTCTGGGTGATGAAGCCGGGACCGATGGCCGAGGTGGCCATCAGGAACATCGCGCCCAGCAGGGTGGACCGGGTGCTCGACGCCAGCCGTCCGCCGGGCGCGGTGGACGGCTCGGCGGGGGTGGGCTGCGGTTCGGCTGCCATGGCTGGCTCCCGGTGCGGAGGAGGGTCGGGGTGCCCGCGGCGGAGTCACTGGCCGGGGGATCGTGCCGCTGGCGACCGAACCTAGTTCCAGACCGGTGACGTGCCGGTGTTCTGGGCATGCGCGGTCACGCCGCAGGCGGCGCAGAGGGCGTCCCGCCCGCCGTTCGCGATCACCCACGCGCCGGGGCGCATGTTCGTCACCGACGTCCCCGACGCCGCCCACCGGCAGCTCTGAGCGGCCCTATCCGCCGGCGGCGGTGCGGAAGCAGGCAGCGATCTGCTCCTCCCGGGCCGCCTGCTCGGCGCTGCTCAGCTCGCCGGGGGGCGAGTCGCCCCAGCCCTCCAGGTGGCCGTCGGGGGACAGCTGGACGTCGATCCCGAGCTGCTCGAGGCACGGCGGGAGGTCGGTGCCGTCGATCGGGCCGGTCGGGAACTCCAGGTACCTCGGCCCCTCGCCGGTGGTGAACGGGTAGACGGGCAGCGCGCCCGCGCTCATCCGCACCTGACCGGCGCCCCAGGTGATGGGTGTCGCCACCACGCCCAGCGGTGCCCCGTCGACCATCGGCAGCGGGTCGAAGTCGCGGACCAGGTCGCCGTCGGGCGCACGGTCCAGGCTGGGGGAGTACTCCGCCACCGCGCCGGGCTCGGCCAGGACGAGCAGCGGCCCGGTGTCCGCAGAAGCGTCCATGAGCGCCAGCCGCTCGCGGCCGGTGATCGGCATCGACGTGACGGTGGGCGTCAGCGCGGCGGGCTCGGCACCCCGGGGGCCGGTGAACCACGCCCAGGTCCACTGCGCTCCGGCGCGGGCGATCACCACGACCCAGCGGTGCCCCCCGGGGACGTCGCCGGCGTAGACCACGCGCTGGGTGCCCGGCTCCGGCGCCGGCGCGTCCCCGCCGTAGGAGACGCCATCCAGCCCGACGTCGAGGCTCCAGTCGAGCGCGGCCACCGCGGCCAGGAACTCCTCGTCGTCGGCGAGGGAGCCGCGCACCGGCACGTCGTAGAGGACGGGAGGCGGGGTGACGACCGGAGCCCGGGGTGCCCGGTCGGCGCCCGGCGCCCGGGCCGTCGTCCCGGCGAACGACGCGCCGGTGGCCAGCAGGACGACGGCCACGGCACCGGCGCACCACGCGACCGCGCGGCGGCGGCGACTCCGGGCCAGCGCGGCCGCCCTGGCCGCGGTGCTCGTGCCGTCCGGGGGATCGGCCAGGGCGGTGAGCTCGCGCAGCCGGGCGGCGACGGCCTGCTCGACCGGGGTCGTCACGACGGCCGCCGGTAGATCGCGTCGGGGTCCTCATCGGTTGGCGGACGGTCCGGTTCGGCCGGCACCGGCACGGGGGCAGGGAGCGGCGTCGGCCGTGGACGGGGGGCGCGGGGTGGCGGCGAGGTGGCGGGCCGGCGATAGACCGCGTCCGGGTCGTCGTCCGGGTCGTGCTCCAGCGCGTCGTCGTCAGCGGGTGCGCGGGTGACCGCGGCTGGTCCCGGCGTGGGCGTGGGCGTGGGTGCGGGTGCCGCGGGGGCGCCGCCCGGTGCGGCGTTCGCGTCCGCGAGCAGTGGCCCGAGGACGGCCAGCGCCTCGGCGAGCGCTCCGGCGACGTCGGTGGTCGAGCAGCTCAGCAGCGCCGCGACCGCCGGCTCGTCGAGCTGCTCGTGCAGCCGCAGCACCGCGACGGCCCGGGTGCGCGGGTCGAGGGCGGCGAGCGCCCGCAGCCACGTCCGGTCGGCGTCGGGGAGCTGGTGGTCGCCACTGGCGTCGACCACCACCGCGTCACCGCCCCCGGCGTCCCGCAGCGAGGCCCGGACCAGCACGTCGCGGGTCTCCTCCCGCGCCTCGCCGGGCGACCCCAGGTGGCGCCACCGGCGGTGGGTGCGGGCCAGCGCCACGACGAGGAGCTCGCGGGCCGCGGACCGGTTCCCGGTCAGCAGCAACGCCGTGCCGAGCAGGTCGGGCTCCGCGTCGGCGACGAACGCCGGGAAGCCGGTGCCCCGCTGGTCCACGCGCCCCTCCTCCCGCTCGTCAGCGGAACCGTATCGACCCGATGCGGTCGCGGGGGACAGGCGCACACTGACGACCTGATGCCGTCTCCCGATCCGACCACGCACGCGACCGTGGTGGCCCGACTGCGCGCGGCCGGGTGCGTGTTCGCCGAGGAGGAGGCGGAGCTGCTGGCCGAGGCCGCGCGCGGGCCCCGGCACCTGGAGCAGCTGGTGACCCGGCGGGTGGCCGGCGAGCCGCTGGAGCAGGTGCTGGGCTGGGCCGGGTTCTGCGGCCTGCGGGTGGCCGTGGCGCCGGGCGTGTTCGTCCCGCGCCGCCGTACCGAGTTCCTGGCGGCCGAGGCGGTGGCCAGGGCCGGGCGGGGCAGCGTCGTCGTCGACCTGTGCTGCGGCACCGGTGCGGTCGGGCTGGCCGTGGCGGTCGCCGTCGGCGCGGTGCGGCTGCACGCGGCCGACATCGATCCCGTGGCGGTCGCCTGCGCCCGCCGGAACCTGGCACCGCTCGGCGCGTGGGTGCGGCAGGGCGACCTGTTCGACGCCCTCCCGTGGTCGCTGCGCGGGCAGGTGGACGTGCTGGTGGTCAACGCCCCCTACGTGCCGACGGACGCGATCGCACTGATGCCGCGCGAGGCGCGCGAGCACGAGGCCCGGGTCGCGCTGGACGGCGGACCGGACGGCGTCGCGGTGCACCGCCGGGTCGCGGCCGGCGCGGGCGGGTGGCTCTCGCCCGGCGGATCACTGCTCATCGAGACCAGCGAGGAGCAGGCTGCGGTCACCGAGGCCGCGGTGGCCACCGGCGGGCTGCGCACCACCGTGCTGCACGACGAGGACCTCGACGCGACCGTCGTCGTCGGTACCCGCCCCTGAACGCACGACGGCCCCCACCCGGTGGGTGGGGGCCGTCGGTCGGTCGCGCCGGCGCGTCAGATCGGCTGGACGCCGAAGGCGGTGGCCAGCTTCTCGATCTTGCGGGCCCGGCCGAGCCGGGGGAGGTCGCTGCCGTCGCGGATGACCTGGCCGCGGGCGTCGAAGTCGGCCAGGAAGTCCCGCGCCCAGGCGACGTCGGACGGCGTCGGGCTGATGACCTCGTTGATCACCGGCAGCTGGTCCATCTGCAGGCACAGCTTCCCGGTGAGGCCCAGCGAGACGGTGGTCGCGGACTGCTCGCGCAGGATCGGGTGGCTGGTGCTCACCGTCGGCCCGTCGATCGGGCCGGGCAGGCCGCCCACCCGGCTGGCCACGACCAGGCGGGAGCGGGGGTAGGCCATCGCCAGGTCGTCGGCGCTGGTGCCGGTGTCGCGGCGGTAGTCGCCGCTGCCGAACGCCAGGCGGAACGCGCCGCGGGCGCGGGCGATGTTCACCGCCTCCTCGATGCCGAGCGCGGACTCGACCAGCGCGAGCACCGGGGTCTTGCCGCCGAGCCGGTCGTAGGTCTCGGTGACGTGCTCGGCGGCCTCGGTCTTGGCCAGCATGACGCCGTTCAGGCCGGGCAGCCCGGCCAGCTCGGCGACGTCGTCGGCCCAGAAGGGCGTCGAGTGGTCGTTGATCCGCACCCACGCGCGCTTCTCGCCGCTGGAGAGCCACTCGACGACGTCGGCGCGGGCCTCCGGCTTGCGGGCCGGGTCGACCGCGTCCTCGATGTCGAGGACGATCTGGTCGGCGCGGGAGTCGTGCGCCTCGTCGAACAGCTCCTTGCGGGCGCCGTTGACGAGCAGCCACGAGCGGGCGATCTCTGGGTCGACGTTCCTGCCTCTGTGCACCCGGCCATTCTGGGGCCCCGGCCGCCGTCCGGCCCGCCCGGGGTCCGCTCGTGTCGCGGCGGCGCGCGGCCGGACCGGTCAGGCCGCACGGGCGGCGAGCCGGTCGAGCAGGCCCACGTGCCAGTCGACGTCGACCCGCCGGCCGATCGTGCCGCGGGGGCGGACCAGGTCGAACCGGACGAGCCCCGGCCCGCCGCCCGGCAGCCGGCCGTCGGCCCACAGCAGCGCCACGTGCGAGCGGGCGGGACCGGCCTCGGCGGGGTCGTCGAGGGCCAGCTGGGTCTGCAGCACCGGCCGCTGCCGGTAGAACGCGCGCAGCCCCTGGGTGTCGGCGGCCGGCAGCTCGCCGTCGTCGGAGTGCCAGACCCGCAGCACGTCGGTGGGGGTGTGCAGGATCAGGCCGCTCATCGGCAGGCCGAGGTTGTCCGACCCCGGGTCGAGCAGGTCGAGCTGGCCGCTCAGCGGGCCGTCCTCCAGGTGCGCGCCGAAGGGCCGCAGCCGCTCCATCGCCTCCCGGCGGACCAGTTGGTGGTCCAGGTGCCGGTCGGCCGAGGGCTGCCACCCGTGCTCGGCGTGGATCCGCCGGCTGACCGCGATCCCCGCAGCGAGCGCCTCCTGCACGGCGAGCAGCAGCGGACGCAGCCGGGCGACCACCGCGTGCGGTCGGCTGTCGTCCTCCGGCGTGCTGGCCGGTGCCGGTGCCGGTGCCGTGCTGTCGGGGGAGGTCTCCACACCCCGAGTCTGCCGTCGGGGGGTGACAGGACCGAGGATCACCGCTGTGAGCGCCCCCGCCGAGTCGGCGTCCCGTCCGGTCACCGTCGTCACCGGGGGAGGGCGCGGCATCGGTGCGGCGGTGGTCGCCCGGCTGGCGCGCGACGGCCACGACGTCGCCGTCGGCTACCGGGCCGACGAGGGCAGTGCCGAGCAGGTGGTCGCCGGTGCACGCAGGGCCGGCGCGCGGGCGGTGGCCGTCCGGGCCGACGTCAGCGAGCCGGCCGACGTCGACGCGCTCTTCGCCACGGCCGCCGCCGAGCTCGGCCCGGTGACCGGGCTGGTCGCCAACGCCGGGGTGACCGCGCACCTCGGCGACCTGGCCGACACCCCGGTCGACGTCGTCCGGCAGGTGCTCGACGTCAACCTGCTCGGCGTCGTGCTGTGCGCCCGCCAGGCGGCCCGAACCATGTCACGGCGGCGCGGAGGGCCGGGCGGTGCGATCGTCGCGGTCTCCTCCAGCGCGGCGACGCTGGGGTCACCCCACGAGTACGTGCACTACGCCGCCGCCAAGGCCGGGGTCGACGCGCTGGTCGTCGGCCTGGCGAAAGAGCTGGCGGACGACGGCGTGCGCGTCAACGCCGTCGCGCCCGGACTGGTGGAGACCGGCATCCACGCCGGTGCGGGGGATCCCGGCCGGCCCGCCCGCGTGGTCGGCCGGGTGCCGCTCGGACGGGCCGGGCGGCCCGACGAGATCGCGCCGGCGGTCGCCTGGCTGCTGTCCCCGGAGGCGTCCTACTGCACGGGTGCGGTGCTGCGGGTGGCCGGCGGGCTGTAGCGGCCAGATCCTGGGGCGAGCGGCCTGCGCGTGCCGCCGGAACTGTCGGTGATCGAACGTATGTTCGGTTCATGTCGCGGAGGCGTGGGTCGAGCGTGGTCGAGGGGGTGTTGCTCGACTGGGTGGTGGAGCACCCGGTCGAGCCGTCCCGGCTGCCGGCGGCGTGGCTGAGCGATGAGGAGTTGGCCGCGGAGTTGCAGCGGGTGCAGCGGCGCCGCGCGCAGGACACCGCCTACGAAGCCGAGCTCATCCTCACCCTGGCCGCCGACCGTCCGGGGTCGGCTGATCCACCGCCGGACCATCCGGGTGCGCGGCGGGCGGGGTGGACGGCGCAGCCGGCCGACGGTGAGGTGAGTGAGTTCTTCACCGCCGAGCTGGCCACGGTGCTCAACGTGGGGCGGGGAACGGCGGCCATCCGGCTGACCCGGGCGTTGACCTGGGCCCGGAAGCTGCCGGCCACGTTCGCCGCGCTGCGGGCCGGGGAGCTCGACGAGCGCCGCGCCCAGCAGCTCGCCGACGCGTTGCAGCACACCAGCGCCGAGGTCGCCGGCCGGGTGGAGGACGCGCTGCTGGGTGAAGCGACCGACGTGTCGGTGACCGGGCTGGGCAAGCGCGCCACCGAACTCATGCTGCGGTTCGATTCGGCCGCGGCCGAGGAGCGCCGGGCGGAGGCGGAGAAGGCCGCCGACGTGTACGTCTATCCCTCCGCTGCTGATGGGCGGGCGGTGCTGGCCGCGGACCTGCCGGCCGACGAGGCCGCCGAGTGCCACGATCTGCTCGACCAGTTGGCGCGGATGCTCAAGGCCGACGGTGACCCCCGGCCGATCGGGGCGCTGCGCACCCACGTGCTGTCGGCG
Source organism: Modestobacter sp. SYSU DS0875 (assembly GCF_054050915.1). NCBI lineage: Bacteria > Bacillati > Actinomycetota > Actinomycetes > Geodermatophilales > Geodermatophilaceae > Modestobacter > Modestobacter sp. SYSU DS0875. The sequence goes on from NZ_JBJHAH010000011.1 coordinate 30,190, forward strand.
CTGGTCCGCCGCCCCGCCGACCACGGCCTGCCGCTGGTGGCGGCGAACCTGACGGTCACCGCCGCGCTGGCGGCGCTGGAGGGCGGGGTGACGCCGGGTGAGGTGAGCGGGCTGCCGATCACCGCCGCCCACCTGCGCGACCTGCTCACCCGGGTCGGCGCGCTCGGGCTCGCCGCTCCTGAGGGCGGCACCCTCACGTTCGCGATCACCGGCCCGGACGGGGAACTGCTGGCCACCCTCACCCCGGCCGAGCTGGCGCGGCTGGCGGAGCGGGGCTGCCCCGACCACCCCGGCCCCAGCAACGGCGAGCAGAGCGACGCCGAGCAACGTGACGCCGAGCAGAACGACGCCGAGCAGGGCGACGGGGGTGCGTCGTGCAGCTGTCCGGTGCTCGGGCCGCCGCCACCCACCGAGCGCTACGAGCCCACCGCACGGCAACGGGCCTTCGTGACCACCCGCGACCGGCGCTGCCGCTTCCCCAACTGCGGCCAGCGCGTGGGGTGGGCCGACCTCGACCACGTCGTCCCCCACGCCTGCGGCGGTGAGACCGACTGCGCCAACCTCTGCTGCCTGTGCCGCAGCCACCACCGGCTCAAGACCCACGCCCCCGGCTGGCACTTCGCCATGACCCCCGACGGCACGCTGCAGGTCACCACCCCGAGCGGGGTCACCCGCACCACCCGACCACCCGGCCTCCGACCACCTCCGCCGGAACCGGCCGAGCGATTCGGCGGGCCCGAGCCACCAGTCGCCGGCCCCGAATCACGACCGACCGAGCCCGCCGACGACCCGCCGCCCTTCTGAGATTGCGGGGAGAGGTGCTGCGACCGTGCACGGCTCTGGTCAGCGAGCCGGGTCACCGTCCAATCGGTGTGACTGGTGTGCCGGTAGTTGCTGTGCCGCGCTTCGTCGACCACTCGAGTCCCGGCGACGCAGGCTCGTGCCGATAAGAGCAGCGTGATCCGTCAGGACGTCCCGCAGGGCTCGCCGCGGAGCCCGCAGTGGTTCGACCCCGAGCACCAGGCCGACATCCTCGCGGCCTTCGACCATCACCTGGCCTCGGGGCTGCACGAGCGCACTCCGTTCTGCCCGCGCCCGGAGCGCGTGCTTGAACTGGGTCAACTCGCTGCCGCCAGCGCACTCCCCGCCCGTGCCGCCCTCCTCCGGTGGGGCGCGCTGCCTGCCTCGGTGCGCAGTCACCTGCTCACCGGCTGGTACGGGGTCCGCGAACCCCGCCGCCACGCCGCCTGACCGCACGCGCGCTCCGCCCACGTGCGGCTGACACACGCGCGTCAGCCGTACGACCGCCCTGCCCATGCGATCCGGCCGCACGACTGGCTGACTGCACGACCGCCTGACCGCACGCTCGCGTCATCAGTGCGGGCGGTGGGCGGCCGCACTGGCCGGCGTCAGCCGGCGCCGCGGTCCCGGACCGGCGGTGGCGTGGGCAGCGCGCAGGCGGGCGTGCCGCCGGGCAGGCGCATCCGGTTCGCCGCCACCAGCCGGTACACCGCCGCGGCGAGCCAGCGGACCGGCGGCAGCACCAGCAGGAGGCCCAGCAACGGCAGCGGCCGGCGGCTCACCAGCAGCGCGTGCGCCACCGCCTGAGCGCCGCCGTCCACCCGCCCCGACCGCCGCACCCACAGCACCTCACGCGCCGCCCGCTCGGCCGTGGTGCCAGCGCAGGCAGGTCGGCCGCCTGCCAGGCCAGCACCTCCGCGTCGGCGGGGAGCACCCGCGGCGCCCAGCCGGCCACCCGCTGGCAGAAGCCGCAGTCGCCGTCGAACAGCAGCACCGGCCGGGCCACGGTCACCTCCACGGACGGGTGCGGGTCACGGCCGCGGGACGTTCCGCAGGTTGCTGCGGGCCAGGTCGATCATCTTCCCGACCCCGCCGCCCAGGACCATCTTCGACGCGGTCGCCGCGAACCCCCGGATCTGCTCACCGGTGATCGCCGGCGGGATGGACAGCGCGTTCGGGTCGGTCACGAACTCCATCAGCACCGGCCCCGGCGCGGCCAGCCCCGCGGCGAGGGTGTCCCGCACCTCCCGGGGGTCCTCCACCCGCATCGACCGGATGCCGACCGCGGCCGCGATCGCGGCGAAGTCCGTCGGCTCGTGGTCGGTCTCGAAGTCCGGGATGCCGTCGACCATCATCTCCAGCTTCACCATGCCGAGCGACGCGTTGTTGAACAGCACGATCTTGACCGGCAGCCGGTGCAGCCGGGCGGTGATCAGCTCGCCGAGCAGCATCGCCAGCCCGCCGTCCCCGCTCATCGACACCACCTGCCGCCCGGGCGCGGCGAACTGGGCCCCGATCGCGTGCGGCAGCGCGTTGGCCATCGACCCGTGCCGGAACGACCCGATCACCCGCCGCCGGCCGTTCGGCGTCAGGTAGCGCGCCGCCCACACGTTGCACATCCCGGTGTCCACGGTGAACACCGCGTCGTCCGCGGCGAGCTCGTCCAGCTGCGCGGCCACGTACTCCGGGTGGATCGGCCGCATCTTCTCCACCCGGTGGGTGTAGGCGTCGACCACCTTCTCCAGCGACGCCGCGTGGTCACGCAGCATCCCGTCCAGGAAGCTCCGGTCGGTCTTGCGCTCCAGCAGTGGCAGCAGCGCCCGGATCGTCTCCCCGACGTCGCCGTGCACGGCCACCTCGAGGGGGCTGCGCCGCCCCAGATGGGCGGCGTCCGCATCGACCTGCGCGGTCCGCGCCTGCGGCAGGAAGTTCACGTACGGGAAGTCGGTGCCCAGCAGCACCAGCAGGTCGGCCTCGTGCGTCGCCTTGTGCGCCGCGCCGTAGCCGAGCAGGCCGCTCATGCCGACGTCGTAGGGGTTGTCGTACTGGATGAACTCCTTGCCGCCCAGTGCGTGCCCCACCGGGGCGAGCACGTGCTCGGCCAGCTGCATCACCTCGTCGTGGGCGTCCCGGCAGCCGGCGCCGCAGAACAGCGTGACCGTGCCGGCGGCGTTGATCGCGTCGGCCAGCGCCTGCACCTGCTCGGCCGGCGGCCGGACGGGGGAGGGGCGGGCCACCATCGCCGACTCGACGGTCTCGCCACCGGACTCCTCGGCGGCCAGGTCACCGGGGAGCACGACGACGGAGACACCCTGCTCGCCGACGGCGGTCTGGATCGCCACCCGGAGCGCCTGCGGCATCTGCTTGGGGGTGACCACCTCGCACCAGGACGAGCAGTCCTGGAACGTCCGCTCCGGGTGGGTCTCCTGGAAGAAGGCCGTCCCGATCTCCTGGGACTGGATGTGCGAGGCGATCGCCAGCACCGGCGCCCCGCTGCGGTGCGCGTCGTACAGCCCCTGGATCAGGTGGGTGTTGCCCGGCCCGCAGGAACCCGCGCAGACCGCCAGGCGCCCGGTCACCTGCGCCTCGGCCGCCGCGGCGAAGGCGCCGCCCTCCTCGTTGGCCACGTGCACCCACTCGATGCCGTCGGTGTGCCGGACGGCGTCGACGATCGGGTTCAGCGAGTCACCGACCACGCCGTAGATCCGTTCCACCCCCGCGGCGCGGAGCATCTGCACGAGCTGGACGGCGACGGTCGGATGTGCCACGGGTGCTCCTCCGGACGGTGGGTCGGACGCCTGCTGCCGCACTCCTACCCGTGGCCGGTGGGCTGAACATGAACGGGGTCAGTCCTGCTCGGGCGGGGCGAACCGGGCGAGCGCCTCGACCGCCGGGCAGGTGTAGTAGGCGCCGGTCAGCGGGGTGAGGAAGCCGGTCAGGCCGTCCCGGACACCGTCCGTCGCCCCGGCCATCCGGCGCAGCATCTCGTGCAGCCGCCACCGGTCCCGGGCGAAGCCGACGAACGCCGTCCCGTGGTCGGTGACCCCGCCGTAGGCCACGTTGCGCCGGAAGACCTGCCGCTCCTCGCCGTCCACCTCCACGGTGGTGCGCACGACGTGCGCGCTGGGCAGCTGCTCGTCGTCGGGGAGCTCGATGCTGTCCGCCTTGGTCCGGCCCATCATCCGTTCCTGGCCGTACTCGCCCAGCGACTCCCAGGTGGCGGAATCGTGCCGCCACACCTGGAACAGGACGACGCTCGCCCCGGCGCCCGGTTCCCCGGCCGGCACCGCGGCGACCTCGGCCGCCCGCAGCAGGGACGGGTTCTCGGTTCCGTCGATGAAGCCGGTCAGGTCGCGGTCGTGCCGGTAGAGCCAGCCGGTCACCTCGGCGGCCACCCGGGCCACACCGGCGAGGGCGGCGAGCACCGCCCGGGCGTTGTCGAACACCGCCGTCCGGTCGCCGCCGGCCACCCACACCCAGGCGTCGTGCTGCGTCGCCGGCATCCGGTAGCGCCCGGCGCCGACGACCGGTTCGTCGAACCCCGCGGCGTCGGCCGGTGCGTCGGCCGGGGCGACGGCGGCCCACAGCTCCGGACGGAAGCCGACGACCACGTTGACGCCGCCGGTCGTGGAGAGCGGACCGGTCAGCCCGGCCACCCCGCGGACCAGGTCCTCCGCGGAGCGGCCGGGCTCCAGGTCGAGCTCGAGGTGGCAGTGCTCAGGGGTGCCGAGGGCGAAGATGCCCGGTTGCGACGTCACGTCGTGCAGCCTGCCGGACCCGGCACGTCGCGAGCGTCAGTCGCTGGACGGCGGCTCGTCCTTGCCGGCCTCCTCGAGCGCGTCGGCCTCCTCCTTGGTCTTGTGCACGGCCTTGTCGGCGTGCTCCGGCGGCCCGTAGACGGTGTAGAGCACCAGTGGGTTGACCCCGTCGTTGACGAAGTTGTGCTTCTTGCCGGCCGGCACGACCACCAGGTCGCCCTGCGCGACCTTCTTCTCCTGGCCGCCGACCCTGGCCCTGGCGGTGCCGCTGACGAAGGTCAGGATCTGGTCGACGTCGTGCACCTCCTCGCCGATCTCCCCGCCCGGCGGGATCGTCATGATCACCAGCTGGGTGTGCTCGCCGGTCCACAGCACCCGACGGAAGTCGGCACTCTGCTCGGCGACGGTGGCGATGGTGAAGTGCTCCATGGACGCCGGTCCTCCGTTCCCTCGATCCGCTGACCGGCGCGCGCCGGTCGCGACGGTCAGTCAAGAGCAGGTCGGCCGACGGCGCGATCCGAGAGCCCGTCCCCGACACCCTGGTGGATGTGGCCGCGCGGGGGGATGCTGACCGCCGTCAGCGCCGCCCGGCCCCCGGAGGCAGCCATGCGCACGCACCACGACGGCACCGACCCGGCCACCGTGGCCGCGGTCTCGGACACCCTCGAACCGGACACCGACGACGACACCGCGGGCTGGTCCCCGCCCGACCGGCCGTGGGTGTCGACCGGCTGGGGCACCACCGAGCGCGAGGAGGAGGCCGGCGAGAGCCTCTCCGGCCGGCTGGCCCGCGAGCTCCGCGACGGCGGGACCGACGACCGCGACGACGAGGGTGACGGTCTGGGCGACGACGCCGGCACCGACGGCGAGCTCCTCGACGACGAGGTCGGCGACGACCGCGCGGGCCGGCTGGCCGACGCCGACGACGACGGCCTGGTCGACCGGGAGGCCGAGCTGTACGCCGAGGACGAGGGCATCGACGGGGGAGGGGCGTCGGCGGAGGAGGCCGCGGTGCACCTCGTGCGGAACGGCGGCTGACCCGGGACCTCCGGCTCTGTGCGACCGGCGGCCCGGTGGGCCAGGCTGGTGCGAGCAGCCAGCCCGGTCGCCGGTGGCAGACACGGGGCAGGTGGGCACGGACAGGAGGACGCGGTGACCGAGCAGGACGGCACGCGGGACGCGCTCGCGGCGGAGGTCGACGAGGCCATGGGCAACGCGGCTGGGGACATGGCGTCCGCGGAGACGTCGACCGGGGCGGTCGGGGGCGGCGTCGTCGTCGGCCACGACGGTTCCGGGTGCGCCCAGGAGGCGCTCGTGTGGGCGGCCGGCCTGGCCGAGCGGGCCGGGTGGCCGCTGCACGTCGTCCGTGCCTGGCGGATCGCCACCGCGCCCCAGCCGGCCAGCTGGTCGCCGGGCTACGTCCCGCCGGTGAGCGACTACGAGAAGGCGGTCCAGGCCGACCTGGAGGCCGACGTCGTCGCGGCGCTCGGCCAGGACCGCGCCGCGGGGGTCACCTGCCACGTCGCGCACACCTCACCGGTGAAGGCGCTCATCGCCGCCGCCGGGCAGGCCGACGTGCTGGTGGTGGGTGCCCGTGGCCGCGGTGGCTTCGCCGGCCTGCTGCTCGGCTCGACCAGCGACCAGGTCACCCGGCACGCGCCCTGCCCCGTCACCGTGGTCCGGAGCGACCGCGAGGACTGAGACCACCCCGGCGGGGCGCGGCCGGGCCCGTGGGTGTCCACTGTCCGGGTGCCCGCCCCTGACCGCGTCCCGCCGTCCTTCCTGCAGGCCCACACCCGGGTCGAGCGGCCCACCCTGGTGCCCGAGGTGCGGCTGCACGTCGCCGACGACGTCGTCGCCCTGTGGGAGGCGATGGAGACCGAGGCCGGCGGCGCCGGCCAGGACCCGCCGTTCTGGGCCGCGGCCTGGCCCGGCGGCCAGGCGCTGGCCCGGTACGTCCTGGACACCCCGGAGCTGGTCGCCGGCAAGCGGGTGCTGGACCTCGGTGCCGGGAGCGGCCTGGTCGCCGTGGCGGCGCTGCTCGCCGGGGCCGCGCACGTCGTCGCCAGCGACGTCGACCCCTACTCGCACGCCGCGGTCGCGCTCAACGCCGAGCTCAACGGGGTCACCGGGATCGAGGTGGTGGGCGACGTGCTGGGCGAGGACGGGCCGGACGTGGACGTCGTACTGGCCGGGGACGTCTGCTACGACCGAGAGATGACCGCCCGGGTGCTGCCGTACCTGGGCACCCACTGGCTGCGCGGCGCCACCGTCCTGCTCGGGGACCCGGGCCGCGCCTACCTGCCGCGGGAAGGGCTGCTGCCGGCCGCCACCCACGCCGTCCCGGACGCCGACGGTGGGCAGGTCCGCCGGACGACGGTCTGGCGCCTGCCCTGAGACGCGTGCGACCGGCGCGACCTGCGGGACGGATCACACCCCGCTGACCAGGGGCGTCGTGGCACATCCCGACGAACTGGCGACGGAGCATTGTCACGAGGTCGTAAAGCGCCTTACCGTGGGCGGGTCCGGCCGGACGTCACGTCCCCACCCGGGGAGCCCGCGCCGGATGCCGCCGAGTCGCTGATCGCAGCGATCCGGGGACCCACCGCAGCACTGGGGTGAATCCCGCCCGGGCACGCGCCCGGCCGGGTAGGGCGCCTTCCCGCCCGAATCCGTCAGCTAACCCGGTAGGCGGCCACGGAAGAGCCCGGAGCCCCCTCCTTCATGTCCCCACGCGCCACCCCGCACGACCACGCCGGGCACGACCTGCCGGCCGACGGAGACCTGCCCACCACGGTCCTCCCCGTCGCCGGAGAGGAGACCTCCCGCCGCGCCCGCCGCCTGGCGCCCCCGGCCGGCCTGCGCCGTCCGGCGATGTACCTGGCCGCCGCCGCGGTCGGCGCGGTCGTGGTGAACGTCGTCGTGAGCGGGCAGACCGGCGCGCAGGCCACCGCGGCGCCCGAGCCGGTGAGCATCGCCAGCCAGCTGGGCCTCACCGCCCAGCACGCCAGCACCGTCGTCGCCGAGGGGCAGGTCGGCGACCGGCTCGGGGCGCTGGCGGCCGACCGCAGCCAGCGCCAGGAGGCCGAGGCCGCCGCGCAGCAGGCGCAGGCCGCCGCCGTCGCCGCGGAAGAGGCACGGCTGGCCGAGGAGGCGCGCAAGGCCGAGGAGGCGCGGCTCGCGGAGGAGGCGCGCAAGGCCGAGGAGGCGCGCAAGGCCGAGGAGGCACGGAGAGCCGAGGAGGCGCGGAAGGCCGAGCAGGCGGCTGCGGCTGCAGCCCCGCGGTCGCAGTCCGGCTCCCGGTCCTCCGGTGGCGGTGCCCCCGCCCCCGCCCCGGCCCCCGCCGCGCCGGCCGGCTCCTTCCAGAGCTACGCGCTGTCCCAGCTGGGCGGGGACGCCGGTCAGTTCTCCTGCCTGGAGAAGCTGTGGGGCAAGGAGAGCGGCTGGAACCCCAACGCGCAGAACCCGCGCAGCACCGCCTACGGCATCCCGCAGTTCCTGGACTCCACCTGGAAGGGCACCGGGATCGCCAAGACCTCCGACGGCTACCGTCAGATCGACGCCGGCCTGATCTACATCAACAACCGGTACGGCTCGCCGTGCGGCGCGTGGTCGCAGTCGCAGTCCGCCGGCTGGTACTGATCGACCCAGCACCGACGAGGAGGGGCCGCTCGCACCGGGCGGCCCCTCCTCGCGTGCCCAGCACGTCACCGCCCTGCCCGAATGTCACCCCCATCGGTCAGGATCACCGGGTGGACCACCCCGACCAGGAGGGCTGAACCGTGGGCAAGCACCGGGCACCCGAGCCCGCGGCCTCGGACTTCGACGCCGCGACGGCCGCGTTGGCCGACGTGACCGGCGACTACGTCGTCGACGCCGCGCACACCCGCATCGGCGTGCGGGCACGGCACGCGATGGTGACGACGGTGCGCGGCGCGTTCACCGAGTTCGCCGGCACCGCCCATCTCGACACCGCCGACCCGGGTGCCAGCACCGTGTCGCTGCGCATCCGCACCGCCAGCATCGACACCGGCGCCCCCGACCGCGACGCGCACCTGCGCTCGCCGGACTTCCTGGACGTCGAGCGGTTCCCGGAGATGCGCTTCGACTCGACCGCGGTGCGGCAGGTCGACGACGAGGTCTACCGGGTCACCGGCGACCTGACCATCAAGGACGTCACCCGCACCGTCGAGATCGACTTCACCCTGACCGGCTCGGCGCTGGACCCGTTCGGCAACACGCGGGTCGGCTTCGAGGGCGCGCTGGCGATCAAGCGCAGCGACTGGGAGCTGACCTGGAACGCGGTCCTCGAGACCGGTGGCGTCCTGGTCAGCGACCGGATCCAGGTGGAGTTCGACGTCTCGGCGATCCGAGCCGGCTGACCCGGCGCGTCACCGCGCGCCGGGTCGCGCGCCCCGGCGGGCGGTGTCCGGGAGGCGGAAGGCTTGTGTCCCAGACCACTTCTCCCCGGCTACGGTGGCACTGAGTGCCAGCGGCTGCGGCCGCAGGCACCGGGGGACGACGGCGTCCCCCGGTCCGAGCAGCAGGGGAGTGCGCAGATGGCGAACGCGTGGTTCGAGACGGTGGCCGAGGCACAGCGCCGGGCAAAGCGGCGGTTGCCGAAGGGCGTCTACGGGGCGTTGGTCGCCGGCTCCGAGCGCGGGTTGACCGTCGACGACAACCTGGCCGCCTTCGCCGAGCTGGGCTTCGCCCCGCACACCGCCGGGCTGGCCAACGGCCGGCAGACGGCCACCCGCGTCATGGGCCAGGACCTCGCGCTGCCGGTGCTGATCAGCCCGACCGGGGTGCAGGCCGTGCACCCCGACGGGGAGGTCGCCGTGGCGCGGGCCGCGGCCGCCCGCGGCACCGCGATCGGGCTCTCGTCGATGGCCAGCAAGCCGATGGAGGAGGTCATCGCCGCCAACCCGCAGACCTTCTTCCAGCTCTACTGGGTCGGCGACCGCGACCTGATGGCCGCCAAGGTCGAGCGGGCCCGGCGGGCCGGGGCGGCCGGGCTGATCGCCACGCTGGACTGGTCGTTCTCCTACGGCCGCGACTGGGGCAGCCCGTTCATCCCCGAACGCATCAACCTCGAGGCGGTGCGGCGGTACGCCCCGCAGGTGGCCCTCAAGCCCAGCTGGCTGTGGGACTTCGCCCGGACCAGGAAGCTGCCCGACCTGACCGTGCCGAACATGGTCGCCCACCCCGGCGACCCGGCGCCCACCTTCTTCGAGGCCTACGGCATGTGGATGCAGTCGCCCATGCCGACCTGGGAGGACGTCGCCTGGCTCCGGGAGCTGTGGGGTGATGACCGGCCGTTCATGCTCAAGGGCGTGATGCGCGTCGACGACGCCAGGCGGGCCGTCGACGCCGGGGTCACCGCGATCTCCGTCTCCAACCACGGCGGCAACAACCTCGACGGCACCCCGGCCTCCATCCGTGCCCTGCCGGCGATCGCCGAGGCCGTCGGCGACCAGGTCGAGGTGTTGCTGGACGGCGGCATCCGGCGCGGCGGCGACGTCGCCAAGGCCCTCGCCCTGGGCGCGAAGGCCGTGATGATCGGTCGCGCCTACCTCTGGGGCCTGGCGGCCAACGGGCAGGCCGGCGTGGAGAACGTGCTCGACGTGCTGCGTGACGGCCTCGGCTCGGCGATGGTCGGCCTCGGACGGGAGTCGGTGGCCGACCTGTGCCGGGACGACGTCGTCGTCCCGCCCGGCTTCGAGCGGTACCTGGGCGTCGACCAGGTCGCCGACGCACCCGCGGAGAGCGTCCCCGCGCAGCACCGGCCCGCCCGGGCCTGATCGGACCCGGCGCCCGGTGACGTGTGCCGGGCGCCGATGGCTGCTGGCGCCGAGGGGTTCTGGCCGGAGCTGCACCGTTGCCTGTGACGGTCAGCCGCGGCGCAGCCGGCCCAGCAGCCCACCCGCGCCGCCGAGGGTGCGGGCGGCCAGCTGCAGGAGGGGGCCGCCGGGGATGCCGGGCGCGGACTCGACGACCGGCGCCAGCCTCATCAGCCCGGCCAGTTGGTGCACCGCGAGCCGACGGCGGGCGAGCGCGGCCACCGGGTTCGCCCGGCCGGAGGCGGCGTCCAGCAGCAGGTCGGCCGGCGCCTCGACCGCGGGGCCGGCCGGCCGCCCCGAGGGCACGTGCCTCACGGTCCAGCCGCCGTCGGCCGCGGCGAACGTCCAGCCGCCGTCGGGGGTGGTCAGGGTGGCGCCCGCGGTGATGCCCGCGGCCGTGGTCAGCGCGCCCGTCACGTCGGCGAGGGCGGCCAGGCCGGCCTGCAGGCTCTCCCGCGGCGGCGCGGGGGCGCCGGCGGAGACCAGGTCCAGGCCGTGCACGGCCAGCTCGTACGCCTGCCCGAGGACGACGCTGAGCAGCGGCAGCCGCCCCACGGTGGACACCGTCGGGGCGGTGTCCAGCTCGGCCGGCGCCTCGGTCAGGTAGCGCACCGTCGCCGCCCGGGCGCGCTCGAGGGCGGCGAGCACCTCGGCGCGGCTCGCGTCCCGGTGCGCGGTGGTGACCCGCGCGTTGACCACGTTCGGGTCCGCGGGGGTGCCGGTGGCACCGGACCGGGCGCCGGCGACCAGGTCGTCGAGCGCGGCGGCGTCCGGCCACACGCCCAGGTCCGTGCAGACCTCCTGGGCGCGCCAGCCCGGCAACCGGGTGCGGCGGTGCAGGTCGACGGCGTCGGCCTGGGCCAGGAAGCCGTCCCAGGCGCCCAGCACCAGCCGGCCGACCTCGTCCCGTCCGGCGTCGGTCATCCCGCGGGCTGCGCTCATGCCCGGCGCCCTACCCGCGCCCCGCGCCGCTCAGGCGGGCCGGAGCCGGGTCGACAACGGCTCGACGAACCGCGCCAGCACCGGCCCGCCGATCGCCAGCACCAGCACGTACCCGGTGGCCAGCGGCCCGACGTCGGTCAGCCCGGCGGTGACCGCCAGCCCGGCGATGACCACGGAGAACTCCCCGCGCGCCACCAGCGCCGCCCCGGCGCGCAGCCGGCCGGGCACCGCCACGCCGTCGCGGCGGGCGGCGAACCAGCCGGTGCCCAGCTTGGTGGCCGCGGTGACCAGCGCCAGCAGCAGCACGGCCGGCAGCACCGGCAGCAGGCCGCCCGGGTCGGTGGACAGCCCGAAGGCGACGAAGAAGGTCGCGGCGAACAGGTCGCGCAGCGGGGAGAGCACCGCCCGGGCCCGTTCGGCCAGCGACACCGGGACGGCGATGCCCACCAGGAAGGCGCCGACCGCGGCCGAGGCGCCCAGCGCCTGCGCCGCGCCGGCGACCAGCAGGGTCAGGCCGAACAGCCGCAGCAGCACCTGCTCGTCGTCCGGGTGGTCCAGTACCCGGCCCAGCCGGTGCCCGTGCCGGCTGGCGGCCAGCAGCACCAGCAGCACGGCGCCGCCGGCCAGCGCGACCCCGGCGACGGCCTGCAGCGGTCCGCCGCCGGCCAGCGCGACCACCAGCAGCGGGAGGAACAGCGCCATCGCGACGTCCTCCAGCACCAGGACCGACAGCACCGCGGGGGTCTCCCGGTTGCCCAGCCGGCCCAGGTCGCCGAGCAGCCGGGCGACGATCCCGGAGGAGGAGATCCAGGTGACGCCGGCCATCGCCAGCGCTCCCTGCCAGGGCAGCCCCAGCAGCAGGCCGGCGGCGAACCCCGGTGGTGCGTTGAGCAGCAGGTCGACCAGCCCCGAGGGTCCGTGCCGGCGCAGCGAGCCGAACAGCTCGGCGGCGGAGAACTCCAGGCCGAGCGCCAGCAGCAGCAGGACGACGCCGATCTCGGCGGCCGCCTCGAGGAACGGCTCGGCGGTGGTCAGCGGGGCGACCCCGCCCTCGCCGAGCGCGAGGGAGGCCAGCAGCACGAACGGGATGGGGGACAGCCCGAGCCGGCGGGCGAGCAGTCCCAGCGCCGACAAGCCGAGGAACAGCAGACCCAGCTCGACGAGGAGCGCCGCGACGTGCTCCACCGCCGGCTCTCAGGACTGGCCGGTGAGCAGTGCGGCGAAGGCGGCCAGGCCGGATCCCGAGCCGATCGCCACGAGCACGTCGCCCACCTGCAGCACCTGCTCCGGCCCGGGTGCGGTGACGACGTCACTGCCGCGGACCAGCGCCACGATCGAGCAGCCGGTCAGGGTGCGGGCGCGGGTGTCGCCCATCGGCCGGCCGGCGAACGGCGACCCGGCGGGCACGGTGACCCGGGTGGACTCCAGCCCGGGCACCTCGCGGGACAGGTCGGCGAACCGCTGGGTCACCCGGGGCGCGCCGAGCACCTCGGCGACCGCGGCCACCTCGTCGGCGTCCAGCTGGAGGACCTCCCGCGCCTGGTCGGGGTCGCGCCGGTCGTAGACGACCAGCTCCACCGCCCCCTCCCGGCGGACCACGATGCCGACCGGCTGGCCGGCCCGGGTGGTCAGCTCGTAGCGGACACCGACGCCGGGCAGCAGGGTCTCGACGAACTCCACGGGGCTCACCGTCACCGGCCCATCGTGGCAGTCGGGGGTCAGCGCGCGGGCGGGGGCCGCAGCGCCAGCTGGGTGCGCAGCGCGGCGACCAGGGCCAGCGGCTGGTCGAGCATCGGGTGGTGCCCGGCGGCGGGCAGCTCGACCACGGGCAGCGGCCCGGGGGTGAGGCCGGCCATCTCGGTGGCCATCTCCGCGGTGACCAGCCCGTGCGCGCAGCGCAGCAGGGTGGCCGGCCGGCGCAGCTGGGGGAGCAGGTCGCGCAGCCGCAGCCGGGTGCCGAAGAACTCCGGGTCGAAGGCCCAGGTCCACCCGCCGTCGACGGCGCGCAGCGAGCCGCGGGCGACGTGGTCGCGGACCTCCGGCAGGTACACCTCCTGCGGCGGCAGGGTGCGGAACCGCGCCATCGCCGCGTCCAGCGTGGGGTGCACCGTGTGCGGGCGGCGCCGCTCGCGCAGCCGGCTCTCGTCCGGGGGCGCGTCGTTGAGCGGGGAGTCGATGACCACCACGCCGCTGACCTCGGCCGGGTGCTCGACCGCGGCGGTGACCGCGACCCAGCCGCCCATGCTGTGCCCGACCACCAGCGGCCGGTCCAGCCCGGCGGACGCGGCGACCTCCACCACCTCGCGGGCCCACACCAACGGGTCGTACTCGGGGCGGTGGTCGCTGTCGCCGTGCCCGGTGAGGTCCAGGGCGACCACCCGGTGCCCGGTCAGCTGCGGGGCGACGTGGTCCCACCAGCCCGAGTGGGCGGCGCCGCCGTGCACCAGCACCACGCCCGGGGCGCCGGCCGGTCCCCAGGTGCGCACGTGCACGCGGGCGCCGGCCACCACGACGTCACGGTGCTCGGGCTGGGCGGCGAGGGCCTGGGTGAACCACGTCGGCGGGGTCATCCCCGGATCCTGCCCGACGGGGTCACCGGCCCTTCAGCAGCTCCTCGAAGGAGGTGGTCGGGTCGGCGAACGGGTCGGCCGGGCGGTCGCTGACCGGCCGGCCCGCGACCAGTCCGGCCAGCTCGCCGGCTGCCCGCTCGACCCGCTCGGCCAGCGACCGGTCGATCCCGCCGCCGGCCCAGTCCTCTGCGGCGGCGAAGACCCCGGTGGGCGCCGGCACCGCCCGCAGGTAGGCGAACAGGGGTCGCAGTGCGTGCTCCACGACCAGCGAGTGCCGCGCCGTCCCCGCGGTGGCACCCAGCAGGACCGGCTTCCCGATGAGCGCGTCCTTGTCCAGCACGTCGAAGAACGTCTTGAACAGCCCGGAGTAGCTGGCCGAGAAGACCGGGGTCACCGCGATGACGGCGTCCGCCCCGACGACGGTGTCGATCGAGGCCTGCAGGGGTTCGTTGGCGAAGCCCGTCGTCAGGTGGTCGGCCAGGTCGCGGGCGTGCCCGCGCAGCTCGACGAGCTCGACGGTGGCGTCGTCGCCGCGGTCGCGCAGCGCCTCGACCGTGGCTGCGGCGAGCCGGTCGGCCAGCAGCCGGGTCGAGCTGGGGGTGCTCAGCCCGGCGCTGACCACCGCGAGGGTTCGGGTGGTCATCGGGCCTGCGCTCCTTCCACGGTGCGCCCGGTGACGTCGTCGACGGCGGAGACCGACGAGTCGTGGGCACCACCGGCGGCTGCGACCAGCGAGGCGTGCGTCGGCGCCTCGGGGACGTGCGCCGGCTTGAGCGCGGCGAACTCCCGGCGCAGCACGGGCACGACCTCCTCGCCGAGGATGTCCAGCTGCTCGAGGACCGTCTTCAGCGGCAGCCCGGCGTGGTCGATGAGGAACAGCTGGCGCTGGTAGTCACCGACGTAGTCGCGGAAGCCGAGCGTCCGCTCGATCACCTGCTCCGGCGAGCCGACGGTCAGCGGGGTCTGGGTGCTGAACTCCTCCAGCGACGGGCCGCCGCCGTAGACCGGTGCCTTGTCGAAGTACGGGCGGAACTCCCGGACGGCGTCCTGCGAGTTCTTCCGCATGAACACCTGCCCGCCGAGCCCGACGATGGCCTGGTCGGCGGTGCCGTGGCCGTAGTGCTCGAACCGCCGGCGGTAGAACTCGACCATCCGCTGGGTGTGCTCGGCAGGCCAGAAGATGTGGTTGTGGAAGAAGCCGTCGCCGTAGTAGGCCGCCTGCTCGGCGATCTGCGGGCTGCGGATCGAGCCGTGCCACACGAACGGCGGGACGCCGTCGAGTGGGCGCGGCGTGGCGGTGAAGCCCTGCAGCGGCGTGCGGAACTGCCCCTGCCAGTCGACGACGTCCTCCCGCCACAGCCGGCGCAGCAGCTGGTAGTTCTCCACCGCGAGCGGGATGCCGTCGCGGATGTCCTTGCCGAACCAGGGGTAGACCGGGCCGGTGTTGCCGCGGCCCATCATCAGGTCGACGCGGCCATCGGCGACGTGCTGCAGGGTGGCGAAGTCCTCGGCGATCTTCACCGGGTCGGTGGTGGTGATCAGCGTCGTGGACGTCGACAGGATCAGCTCGTCGGTCCTCGCCGCGATGTAGCCCAGCGTGGTGGTGGGGGAGGAGACCACGAACGGCGGGTTGTGGTGCTGGCCCTGGGCGAAGACGTCCAGCCCGACCTCCTCCGCCTTGCGCGCGATCGTGATCAGCGACTTGATCCGCTCGGCCTCGGTGGGCGCGCGACCCGTGGTCGGGTCGGGCGTCACGTCGCCGACGGTGAAGACCCCGAACTGCATGGCGTGCTCCCTCTCGTCCGAACTGCACTGGTTGAAAGCACAACTATTGTCGTGGAACCGTACCGGCCCGCAGTCCATTCCCGCGCGGTGGTGGGGCCAAGGGCCCTACGGTCGGGGCCCTACGGCCGGGGACCTACGGCCGGGGACCTGCCGCACCCCCGGGCCGGCGGCCGAGCGGGGATGGTGGGGACGTGCCGACGTTCCTCTGGGTGCTCATCGTCCTCGCCGTCTGGGTCACCGCCGGCGTCGTCGCGGTCGTGGTGCTGCTCGGCCGGCAGGGGCACCGCACCGGGCGGTGGTGGCTGCCGGGGGTGGTGCTCGGCCCGCTCTTCCTGCCGATCGCGGCAGAGCGGGGACGCCACGGTGTGGTCGTGCTGGACCGCCGGTCGGCGCGCGGCGGTAACCCGGAGGAGCCGGGTCCGGGGCGGACCGTCCTGGTCGCGGTCGACGGGTCGCGCGAGTCCGACCAGGCGGTCCGGGACGCGGCCCGGCTGCTCGGCGGGGCGGGGACGCGGTTCGTGCTGATCACCGTCGTCGACCCGGACGTCGCCGAGTTCGACGACGCCGACGTCCGCGCCGCGGCGCACGACCTGCTGGCCGAGCGGGCGCGCTGGCTGGGCACCGCCACCGAGCCGGTGCTGGAGATCGGCTGCGGCCGGCCCAGCCGGGTGCTGGTCGACGTGGCCCGGACCGAGGGCGCGGACGTGCTGATGCTGGGCCGCCGGGGACAGGGCCTGTCGCAGCGGGTGCTGGGCAGCGTCGCGGAGCAGGTCGCCAGGCAGGCGACGACGCCGGTGCTGCTGGCCGGCCCACCGGAGGCGGGTGTGCGGCAGGCTCAGCCCAGCGGGTCGACCGCCGGGTAGGAGTCGACCGAGGCGGCGAGCCGGGACAGCGCCCAGTCGCCGTCGCCGAGCAGGTGGTCGATCGCGACGAGCCGGCTGGTGCAGTGGCCCACCGAGTACTCGGCGGTCACGCCGATGCCACCGTGCAGCTGGATCGCCTCCTCGCCGATGTGCCGGCCGGCCCGGCTGACCTGCAGCCGGGCGCGGTCCGCGGCGGCGACCACGTCGCCGTCGGCGTCGACCACCAGGGTCGCCCACAGGGCCGTGCTGCGCGCCAGCTCCAGGGAGACGTACATGTCCGCCGCTCGGTGGGTCAGCGCCTGGAACCTGCTCAGCGGGACGCCGAACTGCCGACGCGTCCTCAGGTGCTCCGCCGTGGTGGTCAGCGCGGTCTCCATCGCACCGAGCGCCTCGTGCCCGTACGCCACCCGGGCCCGGGCCTGGGCCCGCTCGACGGCGGCCGCCTGGTCGGCGGTCCCCTCGCCCAGCGGCTCGGCCGGGGTGCCGGCGAAGGTGACCTTCGCCGAGCGGGTGCCGTCGTGGTTGCGGTGGCCGGTCCGGGTGAGACCGGCGGCGTCGCCCTGGACCAGGAACAACCGGGAGGCGCCGGGGGCGCCTCCGGACGAGACCAGCGCGCTGACCACCAGCAGATCGGCGCGGGCGCCGTTCGGCACCGGCTCCTTGACCCCGGTCAGCGTCCAGGCACCGCCGGCCCCGTCGTCGGCGCGGCGCGCGGTGACCGACCGGGCCACCGGCTCCCACCGGGTGCCGATCTCGGCGTGCGCGAAGGCCGGCAGCAGCCGACCCTCGGCGAGCGCGCCGAGCACCTGCGCCCGCTGGGCGCCGCTGCCCAGGTCGGCCACCAGCCCGCCGGCGAGGACGACGGCCTCGACGAAGGGCTCCGGGGCCAGCACCCGGCCGATCTCCTCGGCGACGATCGACACCTCGACCGGGCCGGCGCCCATCCCGCCGTCGGCCTCGGCGAACGGGAGCCCGAGCAGACCCATCTCGGCCAGCCGGCTCCAGGTCTTCTCGTCGAAGCCGGGCTCGGTGGCGACCACCGCCCGGCGCTGCTCGCTGTCGCCGTACGCGCGGCTCAGCAGTGCTCGTGCCGCCTCGCGGAGGGCGTTCTGCTCGTCGTCGTAGCTGAAGTCCACGGTCAGGTCACAGTCCCAGGATCGAGCCGGCGATGATGGTGCGCTGCACTTCGTTGGAACCCCCGTAGATCGAGACCTTGCGGTGGTTCAGGTAGTGCGGTGCGGCGACCTGCGCCCACTCGGGGACGTCGGAGTCCGCACCGGTGAACGAGGCGACCGCCAGCGGTCCGGCGATGTCGACCAGGAGCTCGGTGGCCGCCTGCTGCAGCTCCGAACCGCGCAGCTTGAGCACCGAGGACGCCGGGTGCGGCTTGCCGTCGGCGGAGGTGGCGACCACCCGCAGCGCGGTCAGCTCCAGGGCGAGCAGTTCGTTCTCCAGCTCGGCGATCCGGGCCCGGACGTAGGGGTCCGCCGCCAGCGGGGCCCCGTTGACCGTGATGCCGCGGGCGTGCTCCTTGGCGTCGATGAGCATCCGCTTGGTCGACCCGATCCGGGCGATGCCGACCCGCTCGTTGCCGAGCAGGAACTTGGCGTAGTCCCAGCCGCGGTTCTCCTCGCCGACGAGGAGCTCCCGCGGCACCCGGACGTCTTCGAAGAAGACCTCGTTGACCTCGAACCCGCCGTCGAGCAGCTCGATCGGCCGCAGCGTCACCCCGGGGGAGTCCATCGGGAAGAGCAGCAGCGAGATGCCGCGCTGCTTCTTCTCCGCGGTCGGGTCGGTGCGCACCAGGCAGAAGATCCAGTCGGCGTGCTGCCCGAGCGTCGTCCAGGTCTTCTGACCGTTCACCACCCAGTCGTCGCCGTCGCGGACGGCGGTGGTGCGCAGCGAGGCCAGGTCGGAGCCCGCGTCGGGCTCGGAGAAGCCCTGGCACCACCAGATGTCCAGGTTGGCGGTGGCGGGCAGGAAGCGCTCCTTCTGCTCCTGCGAGCCGAAGGTGGCGATGACCGGGCCGATCATGCTGGCGTTGAAGGCCAGCGGTTCGGGGACGCCGGCCAGCTGCATCTCCTCGCGCCAGATGTGGCGCTGCAGCGGCGTCCAGTCCCGGCCGCCCCACTCGACCGGCCAGTGCGGCACGGCCAGGCCCGCCGCGTTGAGGACCTGCTGAGCCTGGACGAACTGCTCCTTGGTCAGTTCGCGGTGGGCCATGACGGCCTCCCGGATCGACTGCGGCACCGAGGTGGTGAAGAAGGTGCGCAGCTGGTCCCGGAACGCTTCGTCCTCCGGTGACAGGTGCAAGCGCATGGGAGCCCCATTCCCGACGGCGGCTCTGCCGTCTGTGACGTGGATCCCAACATCCCACACCGGCTACCGATGGGTAACCGGGGGTCTCCGGCCGCCCGTCCGGCGCGGACGATAGGAGCCGGCCGGTGGCGGTGACCACCCGTGCTCGGGCGCCGGTGCACCCCGCCCGAAGGGGGGAACCGGCCCCAGATCGGCTGGAGCCCGGATCGCCGGAGGACGAAGGTGGGCGCAGGACGCGGCACCGCGCCCGGGGCGGAGCGGAGGACGACGTGGCAGCGAGAGCACCGGTGGCGGGCGACCAGCCCTCGCCGGAGGTGGTCGCCGCCGTCTTCCACGGGGTCTCGGTCAGCTCCTCCAGCGCCATCCTGGTCGTGGAGCGCACCGGCGGCGTCGCCCGCGTGGCCTGGAGCAACGAGAAGGCCGTCGCGGTGCTCGGCTACGCGCAGGAGGACCTGCGGGCGCTCCCGGTCGACCAGCTGCTCCCCTCCCTGCGGGGCGGTGAGCTGCGCCTGCTGCTGCGCCTGCTGCTGCGCCGGGAGCGCGCCGTCGTCATGACCCTGCCGGTGCGCTGCGCCAGCGGGGAGTCGCTCGAGTGCTCGGTCTCCGCGGTGCCGGCGCCCGGCGGCCGGCGCTGGACCCTGCGGCTGGGGGCCACGTCCAACGAGGCCGAGCGGGCGCTGCGCGCGACTGCCGACGCGCACGAGCGGCGCTTCGCCACCCTCACCGAGCGCTCGCCGATCCCCACGCTCCTCTCCGAGCAGGGCATGCGGCTGGCCCACGTCAACGACGCGTTCTGCGCGCTGGCCGGGCAGCAGGCCGAGGAGCTGCTGGGCACCGGCTGGATGGACGTCGTCCACCCCGACGACCTCGACGAGGTGATCGAGCAGGCCACCGGGGTGCTCCTCGGCGGAGAGGACGGCACCGAGGGGGAGGCGCAGGCCCGGCTGGTCCGCCCCGACGGGACCGAGCTCACCACCGTCATCCGCTTCGCGCACCTGTTCACCCCCGGTGTCGGCGCGGGCTTCGTCGGCACCATCGAGGACATCACCGAGCGGCTGGCCTTCGAGGCCCGGCTGGCCCACCAGGCCAACCACGACCCGCTGACCGGGCTGCCCAACCGCACGCTGCTCGCCGACCACGTCAGCACCTGGTTCGTGCCCGGCGCCGGCGGGCTGGCCTGCATCTTCCTCGACCTGGACAACTTCAAGGTCGTCAACGACTCCCTCGGCCACGCCGCCGGTGACGAGCTGCTGGTCGAGGTCGCCTCGCGGCTGCGGGCCACCGTGCGCCCCGGGGACCTGGTCGCCCGGTTCGGGGGTGACGAGTTCGTCGTCGTCTGCCAGCAGGTCAGCGAGGCCGACGCGGTCGCCCTGGCCGAGCGGATCGGGGCGCAGCTGCGCCGGCCGGTCCGCCTGGGCGGCGTGGACCTGCGGCCGCAGGCCAGCGTCGGGGTCACCGTGCAGACCGCCGAGCACCAGGCCGCGGAGGAGCTGATCCGCGACTGCGACATCGCCATGTACCAGGCGAAGTCCGGCGGCAAGGGCCGGATCACCGTGCTGGACTCCGACGCCCGGGCGCAGGCCCGGGACAAGCTGCGGCTGGTCGCCGAGCTGCGGTCGGCGATCGAGCGGCGCGAGGTCACCCTGATGTACCAGCCGATCTTCGACGCCGTCGTGGGCACGGCGACGTCGGTGGAGTCGCTGGCCCGGTGGCAGCACGCCGAGCGCGGCGCGATCAGCCCCAGCGTCTTCGTGCCGCTGGCCGAGGAGAGCGGCCTGGTCGCCGGCCTCGGGTTGCTGGTGCTCGACGAGACCTGCCGGCAGCTGGCCGAGTGGGACCGGGAGCTGGGCGCCGCGGCCCCGCACCGGGCGCACGTGAACGTCTCCGCGCTCCAGCTCGACGGCAACCTGCACGACCACGTGGCCTCCGCGCTCCGCCGGCACCGGCTGTCCGCCGACCGGCTGTCGGTCGAGATCACCGAGTCGGCGCTGATGAAGGACCCGGCCGCGGCCCGCGCGGTGCTGCAGTCGCTGCGGGACCTGGGCTGCCAGATCTCCATCGACGACTTCGGCACCGGCTACTCCTCGCTGGCCTACCTGCGGCACCTGCCGGTGGACTGCCTCAAGGTCGACCGGTCCTTCGTCGCCGAGCTCGCCGACGGGCACGCCGAGATCACCTCCGCGGTGATCGCGCTGGCGCACAACCTGGGGCTGTGCACGGTCGCCGAGGGCGTGGAGACCCCCGCACAGGCCCGCCTGCTCGCCGAGCTCGGGGCCACCTACCTGCAGGGGTTCAGCCTGGCTGCTCCCCTGGCCGGCGCCGAGGCGACCGCCTGGTTCGCCGCGGCCGCCCGCCGGTGACCGCCTCACGCGAGCCCGGTCCCAGCCCGGCCCGCCTTCCCCGACCCGCCAGACCTGGAGCCGTCGTGACCACCCCCCTCGCCGCCGCGCCGACGTTCGACCTCGAGCGCGTGCTGGCCAGCATCGACACGATGGCCGCGCAGCGTCCCGTGGCCGCGCAGATCGTCTCGGTCGCCAACTCCGACCAGGCCAGCGCCAAGGAGCTCTCCCGCATCCTCAGCGCCGACGTCGCGCTCGCCGGCCGGGTGATGAAGCTGGCCAACTCCGCCTTCTACGGGATGCGCGGCCGGGTCACCTCGCTGCAGTTCGCGGTCACCGTGATCGGCTTCGCCACCGTGCGCACCATGGCCACCGTCGCGCTCACCGACCTGGACGACGAGTCGCGGTTGCCCGACGACTTCTGGGAGCTCAGCACGAACGTCGCGCTGGCCGCCTCGACGCTGGCCCCGCGGTTCGCAGAACGGCCGCAGGACGCGCTGTGCCAGGGGCTGCTGGCCCAGATGGGCGTGGCCCTCCTGCACCACAACGACCCGCAGGGCTACCCGGAGCTGTGGGCGGGCCACCGCTCCTTCACCGGGCGGCGCACGGCGGAGGTCCAGCGGTACGGCATCTCCGCGCTGCGGCTGACCGCGGTGGCGCTGGAGCAGTGGGGCTTCCCGCCGGACATGGTCACCCCGCTCAAGCAGGTCGACGACCTCGGGTCGTTCGCCGGGGCCCTGCTGCGGGCCGCCTTCGAGGTCGGCGCCCGCTTGACCGACGACGACCACGAGGAGCAGAGCATCACCGGGTTGACCTGCGGGCAGCTGCGGGAACGCGACGTGCTGCCGATCCTCTCCCAGGTGCGCGTGGACGCCGAGGAGCTGCGCAGCGCCCTGCTGAGCTAGGCAAGGTGTCCCTGCTGAGGGAGCCGCTCGCGGGCTACGGTGCTGCTGGGGGTGCCGTGGACCGTCGAGATCGAGTGCGTCAGTCGCTGCTGCTCGGGCCGGGCATCGTGTTCCTCGTCGTCGGCCTCGTGGACCTGTTCCGGGACCTGACCGCGCTCGGCTTGATCCTCACGGCGATCGGCCTGGTGCTCCTGGTCGCCTACGCCTGGCCGGTGCTGCGTCGCAGTCCGCCCTCGGGGACACGCGCCCACGAGTAGCGCGAAGCGCACGACGACAGGGTCACTGGTCGCCGGTGCGGTCGGGGCCGGCTCCGGCCGCCGCCCGGTGCGCGCCGAGCAGCCGGGTGGCCTTCTTGGCGATCGACACCGGATCACGCTGGGGGTCGAGCGGGATCGTCAGGTGGTCGAGCAAGATGCCGTTCACCAGGTGGTGCAGCAGGAGGACCACCGGCTGCCCGCCCACGAGACCGCGGCCGTCGTGGAACGTGACGTCGTCGTCCAGACCCCGACGCAGGAAGGGAGCGAGGGCCGCGAAGACGTCGGGCGACCGCGAGGCCTCGAGCCGCAGCTCGATGAGGGCGCGCGCCAGGTCGGGATCGGTGGTGAGCCGCTCGACGACGTAGCCCACGTACTCCGCCAACGCGTCCCGGTCCGGCACCAGCTCGAGCTGAGCGAGGCGCGCGGTGTCCGGGGCGAGCCGGTCGAAGATCCGCTGGGCCATGGCGAGCAGCAGGGCCGCGCGGGTCGGGAAGTAGTTGGCGCAGGTGCCCGGTGGCACGTCGGCGAGCGCGTCGACGGCCCGGTGGGTGAGCGCACGGCTGCCGTTGCGGCCGAGGATCTGCAACGCGGCGTCGGTGACGGCCGACCGGCGGCGGGGGTTCGACACCATGCCGCCACGGTACGCGAACCACCACAGGTGTTGTAGGTTGCCGGAACCAGCACACCTGTTGTGATCGGAGCGTGCCCGTGCGCCAGCTCGTGTACTACGTCGCCACCTCGATCGACGGGTTCATCGCCGACCCGGCGGGCGACTTCTCGCACTTCCCCGTGCGGCCGGAGACCCTGGCGGACCTCTTCACCCGTCACCCCGAGACCTGCCCCGCGCACCTGCGCGACGCGCTCGGCGTGACGGCGGCACCCCGCCGCTTCGACACCGTCCTGATGGGAAGCCGGACCCACGCGCCGGCCGTGGCGGCGGGCCTGCGCGACGGTGCCTACCCGCACCTGCGGCAGATCGTCGTGACCCACCGCTCCCTCGACGGCTCGTCCGCCGTCGAGACCCTGGCCGGCGACGTGGCCGCCCGGGTCGCCGAGCTGAAGGCCGAGCCCGGCCGGGACATCTGGTTGTGCGGCGGTGGGGACCTCGCCGGCCAGATCGTCGACCTCATCGACGAGATCCAGCTGAAGGTCAACCCGGTGCTGCTCGGCGACGGCGTGCCGCTGTTCCGGGGCGGCGGGCGAACCCGCTATCTCCAGGCCGTCGGGGTCGAGCAGCTGCCCGGCGGGGTCGTGCTCGCGACCTACGCGGCGCCGTCGATCGACACCCCCGGCCGGTAGCGCCGGCCGGCCGTCCCCGGCACGCGACGCCGGTCGGGGGGACAGTGGAGGGCGTGTACGACTCGGGATCCTTCGATGCGGACTTCATGGCCCTGCTGGCCCGCGAGGTGCTGCGCGAGCGCGCCGGTGCGCTGATCGCCGAGGCCTGCGCCTGGGCGGTGGGGCTGTCCGACCAGCCGCACCACCTGCGGGTGCGCGGCCGGGTGGTGAGCACCGGGCTGACCATCGGCGCCCGCGCCGTCACCGGCCAGCCGCTCTCCGGTGAGGAGGACGGCCGGCTGGAACTGGGTGACGCCCGGCCGGGCAGCTTCCAGGACGCCCTCAACGCGGTCACCGCCGACGGCACGCTGGTCGCCGAGCGCTTCGACCGGGAGGTGATCGAGCCGTTCACCCTGGAGACCTGCGTGCTCGCCGCCGAACGCGCCCGGGACACCCGCGCGGCGGCGTGGGCGGAGCTGCTCGACGAGCTCGGCGAGGACGGCCGGGACCTGGTCGAGGTGGTCCGCGTGGGGGAGTGGGAGGCGCCGCTGCGGATCGACGCCGAGCACCTCGTGCTCGCCGCCATCGGGAGCGCACCACTGGTGCAGGTGGAGGCCGAGGGGCTGCCGCTGTCGCTGGTGCGGGCCGCGGAGGCGGTCACCCGCGCGGCCGCCCCCGCCCCGCCCGCACCCGACCCGACGCGGGACGACCTCGCCGGCGCGCTGTTCCTCGCCGAGGCCGCCGTCCGGGAGTCCGGCCTGACCCTGCCGGTGCCACCGGCCCAGGCCGACCGGCTGCTGGACCTGCTGCTCGCCGAGGGGCTGCTCCCGGAGGAGGTGCCGACCCTGCTCGCCTCGCTGCCGGTCGAGCCGGCCACCGCCGCGGAGGTGCGGGCGACGGTCGCCACCCTCGGGCCCGGGCTCTGAACCCTCGGGTCAGCGGGCAGGCAGCCGCACCACGTCGGCGGTGACGCCGCCGGCGTCGTCCAGCCGGGACGGCGCCGGGCTGTCGTAGACCACCAGCAGCCGGGCGTCGTCGCCCGGCAGCAGCCCGATCCCCTCGGCGTGGTCGTCGCCGACCCCGAAGGGCAGGTCGACCTCGCGGGTGAGCTGCTCGCCGCGCACCACCTGCGGTGTCTCGGCGGTCAGCGCCCCGTGCCAGCGGAACACGTGCACCGGCCCGTCGAGGTCCATCGTCGGGCCGGTCAGCACCAGCAGGTCCTCGCCGTGCGGGCACAGGTCGCGCACGCCCAGTCCGGCCAGGTCCAGCACGTGCTTGCGGTACCGGCGGCCGCCGGCGAACGGCTTCAGCAGCAGGCGCCCGGGCGCCGCCGGGTCCGGCTCCGGGCGCAGCTCCAGGACGACGGCCCAGCCGCGCAGCACCGGGCCGCGCAGCCCCAGGTACACCCGGTCACCAGCCACTGCGATGCCCTCGACGTCCAGCCCGTTGTCCTTGCCCGGGAGGGGCAGGAACGGGGCGAGGTGCTCGTCGTCGGCGAGCAGGTCCCGCAGATCAGGGCCGGTGGCACCGAAGACCGCCGCGGTGTGCCGGGTGCCGTCGACGGTCAGTTCGGGCACCGGGGTCGGCAGACCGTCGACCTCGGCGACCGGCAGCCGCACGATCACCTGCCGGTTGACCTGCCCGGTCACCTTCGCCAACCGGCGCAGCGCCTTGTCGCCGTCGTGCTTGTCCTTGATCCGCTTGCGCCGCAGGCTGTGCGACCCCACCGCCCACAGGAAGTGGCCGGCGCGGGCCAGCCCCTCGACGTCGGCCTCCTCGTCCTCGGCGCCGGGGAGGTCCACGAGGTCGGCCAGCCGGAAGGTGGTCTCGTCGCCGTAGCCGGTGGGGTGCACGGGGTCGTCGGCGACGAGCCGTTCGATCGTCGCGGTCTCGTCGCCGGCGACCCACAACACCGGGCCGTCGCTGCGGACGGCGGAGAGGTTGGTGTGGGTCTGCGCCGCGCGCGAGGCAGAACCGAAGGACAACCGGACGGTGCGTTCGACGGTCACGCCGGTCAGCCTGGCACGCCGACCCGGGCGACCGGGAGCCCCCGGGCCCGGGGCGCCGTTGCGGGCGCATCGTCCTCCTGCGGGGGCAGTCGGCCGGTTCGCTCGGCGCCGTCGTGAGCGAGGTGCGCGGCCAGGTGCGTGCCGGCAGCTCGGGTCCCGGGTGCGGCAACGCCCACGGCCGCGGCGAGCCGCGCAGGGAGAAGTCGCCGATCGGCGAGCTCGTCGGCTGATCCGGGCCGGACGGGGCGAGCGCCACAGCCGTTTCCCGGTTCGCCGTCGCGCCGGCGGGCATGGACGCCCTCGGACGATCGGCGAGACGAGGGGTGCAGCGGGATGGCGGAACAGGGCAGCGTGCTGGTGACCGGCGCGGGCGGGGTGATCGGGGCGCACGCCGCGGCGGAGTACGCCCGACGGCCGGGCTGGCGGGTGCGCGGGGTCAGCCGGCGCACCCCGCGGGAGGCCGGCTGGGAGCACCTGGCCGTGGACCTGCGTGACGCCTCGGCGGCGCGGGACGGCCTGCGTGCGGCCGCGGACACCACCCACCTGGTGTTCGGCGCCTACGCCGAGCGGCCGACGGCCCGGGAGCTGTCGGAGGTCAACGTCGGGATGCTCCGCAACACCCTCGACGGGCTGGCCGCCGCCGGGGCACCGCTGGAGCACGTGACGCTGTACCAGGGCGGCAAGGCCTACGGCGCGCACATGGGGTTCTTCAACACCCCGGCCAAGGAGAGCGACCCGCGGATCGTCCAGCCGAACTTCTACTACGACCAGGAGGACCTGCTCCGCGAGGTCGCCGCCGAGCGCGGGTTCCGGCTCACCGTGCTGCGGCCCGAGGGGGTCATCGGCTACGCCGTCGGCAACCCGATGAACCTGCTCATGGTGATCGCCGTGTACGCCGCGATCAGCAAGGAGCTCGGCCAGCCGCTGCGCTTCCCGGGCAGCCTCGCCGCCTACGACGCCCTGTACCAGGTCACCGACGCCGAGCTGCTGGCCCGCGCCACCGTGTGGGCCGGGAGCGAGCCGGCCGCCGACGGCGAGGTCTACAACGTGACCAACGGCGACCAGCTGCGCTGGCGGCACCTGTTCCCGGCCTTCGCCCGGGCCTTCGGGATGGAGCCGGCCGAGCCGCAGCCGGTGCCGCTGGCCGAGGCGATGGCCGGCCGCCGCGACGTGTGGGAGCGGCTGGTGGCCCGGCACGACCTGGTGCCCACCCCCTACGAGGACCTGGTCGGCTGGGAGTTCGGGCAGTTCATCTTCACCAGCGGCTTCGACAACGTCAGCTCCACGATCAAGCTGCGCCGGGCCGGGTTCGCCGACTGCCTGGACACCGAGGACCGGTTCGTCGAGCTGTTCGAGCAGCTCGCCGCCCGGAAGGTCATCCCACCGCTGCGCTGAGCCGGCGCACCGTCACCGGCGGCGGAGGGCTCCGGTGACGGTGCGCAGCAGGCCGCGCCGCTGAGCCGGGGCGGGCACGTGCACGGTGCCCGGCGGCGGCACCGCGGCGGTGAGCAGCGGCAGTGCCGCCGCGGGCAGCCGGAGCAGGTCGGCCAGCTCGGGCAGCTGCGCGAGCGGGTCCGGCGCCGGCCGGGCGAGCAGGGCCCGGAGCGCGGGCTCCACCTCGGGCCGGCCGGTCGCCCGGGCGGCGATCGCCGGCTCACCCAGCTCCCCGGCGCCGGACGCCGTCCAGCTGTGCGCGGTGACGACGTCGCCGCGGTGCAGCAGCACGAACCCGGCCTCCGGCCCCGAGGGGTCGGCCCAGAGCAGTACCGCCCCCGGTGCCCCCGTGCCGTGCCCCAGCGCGCGGGCCAGCGCCCCGGCCGCCGGCACCTCGCCGGTGAAGACGGTCCGGCCACCCGGCTCGGGGGTGAGCCAGCCGCCCTGCCCGGTGGCCTGCAGCAGCGCCGTCGCCGTCGTCGGGTCCACCGGCGGCAGCAGCACCGCACGGCGGGTCGGCAGGGGGCAGGCCGCCGGGGGCGGGGCGTCGTCGGTGCCGGTCACCGGGCCATGATCGCCCAGCACTGGACGGGCCGGCCGGACGTCCGACTTGAGCACCGACCGCGCCGGTGCTATGAGAGATCACGGGAGCGGTGCGAGCCGTGGCCCGGGCCCGGTGTGCCGCTGCCCCGGACAGCGTCGTCCGTCCACTGGTCCAGTAGTCCTTCGCGGAGGATCCCTGTGCTGGTCGACACCCAGAAGACCGTCTCCCCGCCGGCGCCCGTCCTGCACGCGGTGCCCAACGGCGGACCCACCCCCGAGCGGACCGGCGCGCCGCTGCGGGTGGCCCTCGTCGCGCCGCCCTACTTCGACGTCCCCCCGGGTGCCTACGGCGGCGTGGAGGCCGTCGTGGCCGACCTGGCCGACGCGCTGGTCGACCGGGGGCACGACGTGACCCTGCTGGGCGCGGGCCGGGACGGCACGCGCGCCCGGTTCCGCCCGCTGTGGCCGACGGCCGTCCCCGAGCGCCTCGGCGAGCCCGCGCCGGAGGTCGTGCACGCGGCCGCTGCCCGGCGGGCCCTCCTGGAGCTGGCCGACACCGAGGGCCTCGACGTGGTGCACGACCACACGCTGGCCGGCCCGCTCAACGCCGCGGTGCTGGGTGCCCGTGGCGTCCCGACCGTGCTGACCGTGCACGGCCCGGTCGACGCCGACGCGGAACGGCTCTACCGCGACCTGGGCGCCGACGTCGGGCTGGTCGGCATCAGCCACCGGCAGCGGGAGCTCGTGCCGGACCTGAACTGGCTCGGCGTCGTGCACAACGCCCTGCGCCTGGCCGCCTGGCCGTTCGCCGCCGACAAGGGCGACCATGCGCTGTTCCTCGGCCGCTTCCACCCGCAGAAGGCGCCGCACCTGGCCCTCGACGCCGCGCACGCGGCCGGGCTCCCGCTGGTGCTGGCCGGCAAGTGCCAGGAGCCGATC
Organism: Modestobacter sp. SYSU DS0875; assembly: GCF_054050915.1. NCBI lineage: Bacteria > Bacillati > Actinomycetota > Actinomycetes > Geodermatophilales > Geodermatophilaceae > Modestobacter > Modestobacter sp. SYSU DS0875. Next base: position 58,772 of record NZ_JBJHAH010000011.1, read on the forward strand.
GAGAAGGAGTACTTCGAGCGGGAGGTGCGGCCCCGCCTCCGCGACACCGACCGGGTGGTCGGCGTGGCCGACGCGGTGACCAAGCGGGAGCTGCTGCTGGGCGCGCGCTGCCTGCTGTTCCCGATCCAGTGGGAGGAGCCCTTCGGCATGGTGATGATCGAGGCGATGGCCTGCGGGACACCGGTCGTGGCGCTGCGCGGCGGCGCCGTCCCCGAGGTGGTCGACCACGGGGTGACCGGGCTGGTCTGCGAGACCCCGGCCGACCTGCCCGCCGCGCTCGACGCGGTCCGCGACCTGGACCCGGCGGCCTGCCGGGCCCGGGTGGCCACGCACTTCTCCGCCGAGGCGATGGCCCGCGGCTACGAGGCCGCCTACCGGCGGGCGCTGGCGAGCGCGACCGGGCCGGCGGCCACCGGCCGGCACCTGGGGGAGGTGGGCTGAGGTGACCGACGGGCCGCTCAACGCCACCGAGCCGGTGCGGATCGGTGCCGACGGCGGGCTGGTCACGCTCGTCGACGGCTCGACCTTCTGCCTGTCCACCGCCACCGGCGACGTCGTGCCGGGCGACGTCCAGGGGCTGTACTTCCGGGACGCCCGGGTCCTCTCCCGCCTCGAGCTGCGCCTGGACGGCGGCGTGCCGCAGCCGCTGTCCGTGCAGCCGGAGGAGACCTACGGTGCCCGTTTCGTGCTCCGTCGTCCCCCGGCGGGCGGCCGGGCGGACAGCACGCTGCTGCTGGTGCGTGAGCGACTGGTGGCCGACGGCCTGCGCGAGGTGGTCACGCTGCAGAACCTGGCGGCCGAGGCGACGACGGCGACCCTGACGCTCTGGCTGGGCGCCGACTTCGCCGACCTGTTCGCGGTGAAGGCCGGCCGGGCCGACGCCGGCGAGGTGATGGCGCAGGTCGAGGGCACCGCCCTCGTGCTGGCCGGTCGCGACGGGGAGCGCGGGCTGCGGGTCAGCGCGACCGGCGACGTGGTGGTCACGCCGTCGGCGTTCACCTGGCGGGTCGTCGTGCCCCCGCGCGGGCGCTGGTCGACCGAGGTGACCGTGCAGCCTGTTCTGGAGGGCCGGCTCGTGCCGCCCCGGGTGGACCGCGGGCAGGGCATGGAGACCAGCCGCCCGGCCCACCAGCTGCGGGAGTGGCGGCGCGCGAGCACCGCGGTCACCGCCGACCACCCGGTGCTGGCCGAGGTGCTGCGCCGCACCGAGGACGACCTCGGTGTGCTGCAGATCCGGGACCAGCTCGGCGACCGGCCGGTGGTCGCCGCCGGCGCACCGTGGTTCATGACCCTCTTCGGCCGGGACAGCCTGCTCACGGCCCACATGGCCCTGCCGCTGGAGACCTCGCTGGCGCTCGGCACGCTGGAGACGCTCGCCCGGCTGCAGGGGCGCACGGTGGACCCGCTGAACGAGGAGGAGCCCGGACGCATCCTGCACGAGCTGCGGCTGGGTCCCGACCGGGACAGCGCACTGGGCAGCAGCCGGTACTACGGCACCGTCGACGCCGCGCCGCTGTTCGTCTCCCTGCTGACCGAGGCCTGGCGCTGGGGTGCGGCTGAGGACGAGGTGCGGGCCCTGCTGCCGGCCGCCGACGCCGCGCTGGAGTGGATGGACCGGTACGGCGACCGGGACGGCGACGGCTTCCTGGAGTACCAGCGAGCCACCGACCGGGGGTTGCTCAACCAGGGGTGGAAGGACAGCTTCGACGGCGTCAACGACGCCGCCGGCCGGCTGGGCGAGCCACCGATCGCGCTCGCCGAGGTGCAGGGCTACGCCTACGCCGCCCGCCTGGCGCGGGCCGACCTCGCCGAGTCGTTCGGCGACCCGCTGACCGCCTCCCGCCTGCGCCGGCGCGCCGCCGAGCTGAAGGACGCGTTCGCGGAGCGGTTCTGGCTGCCCGACCGCGGCTGGTTCGCCGTCGCCCTGGACCGGGACAAGCGGCCGCTGGACGCGCTGACGAGCAATGCCGCCCAGTGCCTGTGGAGCGGGATCGTGACCGACGAGCACGCCGTCGTGCTGGTGCAGCGGCTGGCGGACGCCGCGATGGACAGCGGGTTCGGGCTGCGGACCCTCGCCGAGGGCATGGGCGCCTACAACCCGATGAGCTACCACAACGGGTCGGTGTGGCCGCACGACACCGCGCTCGCGGTCGCCGGGCTGGTCCGGTACGCGCACGTGCCCGGAGCGGTCGAGCTCGCCCAGCACCTGGCCGACGGGCTGCTGGACGCCGCGGCCGCGTTCGGTGGGCGGCTGCCGGAGCTGTTCTGCGGGTTCAGCCGGGCCGAGTTCGACCCACCGGTGCCCTACCCGACCTCCTGTTCCCCGCAGGCGTGGGCCAGCGCGGCGCCCCTGCTGCTGGTGCGGGCGCTGCTGGGCCTCGAGCTCGACGTGCCGCGTCGGCGCCTGAGGCTCCGGCCGCGGCTCCCCGAGTCGTGGGGCCGGGTGGTGCTCGACGGGCTCGACCTCGGGGGCGCCCAGCAGGTCCGCATCAAGGCGGTGGGGGACCGGGCGGAGGTGACCGGGCTGCCCGACGGCTGGGCGGCCGACGGGCTCCGGCCGGCCGAGCCGGCGCCGGCCCGCTCCGCCTGACCCGCACGCGCGCGAACGGGCCAGGAGCTCGGAGCTCCTGGCCCGTTCGCACGCGTGCCGATCAGCGTGCGCAGCTGATCAGCTGCTGATGGCGATCCGGCGCGGCTTGGCCGCCGCTGACTTGGGCACCCGGACGGTCAGCACGCCGTCGTGCAGGTGCGCCTGCACCGCGTCGGCGTCCACCTCACCGGGCAGCGTCACCGAGTACTGGAAGGCGCCCACGCGTCGGGTGCGCCGGTGCAGCACCCCGGTGCGCTCCTTCTCCTGGACCTCACCGGAGACGGTGAGCACCCGGTCCTGCAGCTGGACGTCGACGTCGTCGCGGGCGACGCCGGGGAGCTCCAGCTCCAGCGACCAGGCGTCGTCGGTCTCCTCCAGGTCGGCGGAGGGGACCCAGCGGTCGACCACCCCGCCGAGCTCGGACTGCCAGAGCGAGGTGAACCGGTCGTAGAGCTCGTCCAGCTCACGGAAGGGGTCGCGGGTCGCCAGGTTCCGCTGACGGGAGAGAACGGGCAGTGCCATCGTGGTCCTCCTCTCGGGGATCTTCGTCGGGCACTTCACCAAACGTGCAGTCGCCGTTGTAGATTCCCCGGCCGGCCGGGTGTTCCGGCGCCGACTCCGGGTAGGGCGGGCGCATGCCCAGCTACCGAGTGAACGAGGCCGGCGTCCGGCACGCCCAGCAGCTCATCGACGCCGGGGAGTACGACGACACCACCGAGTGGTCCGACGCCGCGCCGTCGACCCAGGAGCGCAACTCCGAGATCGAGGACGAGGGCCGCGAGGAGTGGAGCCGCTGGTACCTCGCCGAGGACACCGATGCGGGGGAGGGCACCAAGGCCCGGTTCCGCTTCCCCTACGGCGACTTCGCGACGGTCAACCGGGCGGCGCTGATCCACGCCGAGCAGCGGGCGTCGCAGAACGGCCACGAGGAGGTCCGCCGGGCGGCGAAGGACCTGCTCGACCGGCTGGACGCGAAGCGCTCCTGAGCTCGGCCCGGTCCGCCGGCTCCCCGGGACCGATGTCCTGGGCGCACCTGCCGGTCCGATCCGCTCGCCCGGGCCGCGACCGCCGTGGGCAGACTGGGGGCACGCCGGGGCACGGACGCCTCCGGCGCGACGGTCCGTGGGCGCACCGGCGCGGCCGCCGCCGACCGGCCCGGTGCGGGGAGCGCACGTGAAGGTCACCGCCGCCGTCGTCGAGCAGCCGGACGCACCGTTCGTCGTCCGGGACGTCGAACTGGACGAACCCGGATCCGGCGAGGTGCTGGTCCGCGTCACCGCGACCGGCTTCTGCCACACCGACGGGCTGGCCCGGGAGGGGCAGATGCCCTTCCCGCTGCCCGGCGTGCTCGGCCACGAGGGCGCCGGGACGGTCGTCGCCGTCGGCGACGGCGTCACCAACGTCCGCGAGGGCCAGGCCGTCGTGATGGGCTGGCCGTGGTGCGGCGACTGCCGCAACTGCCTGGACGGGGAGCCCCGGTACTGCCTGAACCTGGGCGAGCTGGCCTTCAGCGGTCACCGGCCGGTCGGCACCTCCGGCCTGCGCACGGCCGACGGCGACGCACTGGCCGGGGGGTTCTTCGGTCAGTCCTCGTTCGCCACCCACTCGCTGGCGACGGCGACTTCGCTGGTGCCCGTCCCCGACGGCCTGCCGGTCGACCTCATGGGGCCGCTGGCCTGCGGGCTGGCGACCGGTGCCGGCGCGGTCTTCCACACCGCCCGCCCGCTGCCCGGGTCCTCGCTGGTCGTCTACGGCGCGGGCACCGTGGGTCTGGCGGCGGTCATGGCCGCGCGCAACTCCGCGGCCAGCACCATCATCGCCGTCGACCGGCACGAGTCCCGGCTGCAGCTGGCCCGGGAGCTGGGCGCCACCGAGGTGGTCGACGCCGGCGACACCGACCCGGTGCAGGCGATCACCGACATCTGCGGCGGCCAGGCCGACTTCGCCCTGGAGTGCACCGGGATCCTGCCGGTCATCCGGCAGGCCATCGACTCCGTCGGCATGCGCGGCACGGCGATCCTGATCGGCGGGGCGCCGGCCGGGGCCGAGTTCAGCGCCGACCACATGAGCACGCTGTGGGGCAAGTCGATCGTCGGCACCCTCGGCGGCAGCGGCCGCAGCGAGCGGCTGATCGGTGCGCTGATGGACCTCTACGCCGCGGGCCGCTTCCCGATCGACCGGCTGGTGGAGCGGTTCCCGCTGGAGCGGATCGGCGAGGCGATGGAGGCCTCGTACAGCGGCGCGGTGGTCAAGCCGGTCATCACCATGCCCGAGGCCTGAGCCGCAGCCCGGCCCGGGAGTTCGGCGGACCGTCGCACGGTGGTCGACCGGGCGACGTCCGCCGGCCTACCGCAGACCGGCCGGTCGGGCCTACCGTCGCCCTGGACGGAACCCACCAGCGCCGGAAGGGGAACGCACCATGCCGAAGACCCTGGTCCTCGCCAATCAGACCCTGGGCGGCGAGCGACTCCTCGCCGCGGTGCAGGAGCGGGTCGCCGCCGGCCCGCACCAGTTCCACGTCGTCGTCCCGGCGACCCCGGTGCACGACCAGGCCGACGTCCCCGCCGGTGCGCCGTCGTCGGACGAGCGAGCCTATGCGCTGGCCGCCCAGCGGCTGGACCGCGCGCTCACCGAGATCCGGGAGCTCGGTGGCGAGGCCGACGGCGAGGTCGGCGACCCCGACGCGATGGAGGCGCTGCGCCTGGCGCTGGGGCGGTTCCCCACCGACGAGGTGATCGTCTCCACCTTGCCGCTGGGCCTCTCCCGCTGGCTGCGCGGCAACCTGCCGGCCAAGATCCAGAAGGCCTGCGGCCTGCCGGTCGTCCACCTCGTCGACGACCGGGCGCACGCGGGCTGACCGCCCCGGCTCACGAGCCGGGGCGGTCAGCCGGCGGGTCAGCGGGGAACGGCCACCCGCGCGTCGCGCGGGAAGTCGCTGCGGGCGCCCAGCTGGGACACCGGCCCGCTCACCTTCCGCGAGCCCTTGACCGAGGCGAAGGACGTCTCGTAGCCGACCGTCGCCCGTGGGTCCAGCCGCGGGTCGACGGCCAGCCCCTTGTCCCCGTTGCTGCGGATGAACCAGTAGTCGGCCTGCACCCGCTCCGGCGTCACGTCCAGGACGACGAAGCCGTGCCCGATGCCCTCCAGGTACCGCACCCAGGGGTTGGCGGCCTGGAAGGCGGCGGTGGTGGCGGACGCGGCGGCGGCCGATCCGACGGCCTCCTTGAACCCGTTGCTGGTCACCGACGGGCAGACGAACTCCACGCCCACCGAGTTGCCGTCGCCGGGGTAGCCGCCGAAGTCGGTCGGGAGGTCGTTGGCCCACGAGGAGTGGATGTCGCCGGTCAGCACCACCGGGTCGGTCCGCTGGGCCGCCGCCATCGCCTCCAGCACCGTGCGCTGGTCGGCCTGGTAGCCGTCCCACTGGTCGGTGTTGAACACCGAGCCGGGCACGGTGCCCGGGCGGGGGACGGCGAACACCCGGGCGAACACCGTCTGGTTGCCGACCAGGTGCCAGTCGGTGCGCCCGGTGCGGATGCCCTTCGTCAGCCAGTCCAGCTGCGGCGGCTCGGGCAGGTGGCGCCGCGGGTCGGCCAGCGCCGGGTTCAGCTCGCCGTCGACGGTGGCCGGCACCTGCTCGCTGCGGTTCTGCCGGGTCTCGATCACCGACAGCTCGGCCAGGTCGCCGAAGCTGAAGCGGCGGAAGAACTGCCGGCCCTTGCTCGGGTGCGGCTGCCACATCGCGGGCTCCCGGATCGGCATCCACTCCAGGTAGGCCTGGAACGCCTTGGCCCGGCGGAACAGGAAGTCGCCCTCCGGCTTGACGCCGTCGGGCTTGCCCGGCTCGGTGTAGGGGGTGGCCGGGTCGTCGTCCCGCTCGTGGTTCTCCGCGCCGAAGTCGTAGGCGTCGTTGGTGATCTCGTGGTCGTCGAAGATGACGATCCACGGGTGCTGCTGGTGCGCCCGCTGCAGGTCCGGGTCGGTCTTGTACAGCGCGTGCCGGATCCGGTAGTCCTCCAGCGACACCATCTCGTGGACCGGCTCGTGGTCCCGGATGCCGATCAGCGCGTTCGGCCCGTACCGGTCACCGGAGCCGGCCGCGCCGGCCACCCGCGGCGAGTTGCCGTACTCGTACAGGTAGTCGCCGAGGTGCAGCACGAAGTCCAGGTCGTCCCTGGCGGCGATCCCGCGGTAGGCGGTGAAGTACCCGCCGGTCCAGTTGCTGCAGGAGACGAACGCCATCCGCAGCGCGTGGGTCCGGCCGGGCTCGTCCGGGGCGGTCTGGGTGCGGCCGACCGGGGAGGTCTGCCCGGCGCAGGTGAACCGGTAGAAGTAGCGCGTGTAGGGGGTCAGCCGGTTCACCACAACCTTGACCGTGTGGTCGCGGCTGACGTCGGCGACGACGTTGCCGCTGCGCACGATCTCGGTGAACGCCTCGTCGGCGGCGACCTCCCAGCGGACCGGGACGGCCGGCCCGCGCCGGCTGCCGGGCAGCGACTCGGGGGTGGGCGTCACCCGGGTCCAGAGCAGCAGCTCGGTGGCCGTGGGGTCACCACTGGCGACGCCGAAGCCGAAGACGCCGGAGCGGGCGGTCTCGGCCACGGCGGCGCGGGCGGCCTCGGGGGTGAGGCCGACGAGGGCGGCGGCGGCCGCCGCGGCGGCGCCGCCCTTGAACACGGTGCGACGGGACAGGGGTGCATCGAGGGGCATGCGGGCACTCTCGGTGACCGCAGCAACCATTCGACGGGCACCGGGTGAACACCGGACGTCGCCCTGCTGGCCGCCGGGCCGGGCTCCCGGCGTGTCGCCGCCGCCTCAGCGTGGCGGCAGCATCGACCCGGTCTCGACGTACCGGGTGTGCCAGCTCAGCGCCTCGGCCGTCAGGTGCGGGGTGTGCATCCCGAAGGCGCCGCGCTCGGCCCGCTCGAGGTAGTCGGCCAGCATCGGCCGGTAGTCCGGGTGCGCGCACTTCTCGATCACCAGCTGAGCGCGCCGCCGGGGGGAGAGCCCCCGCAGGTCGGCCAGGCCCTGCTCGGTGACGACCACCGCGACGTCGTGCTCGGTGTGGTCCACGTGGGAGACCATCGGCACGATCGAGGAGATCGCCCCGCCCTTGGCCGTCGACGGGCTGACGAAGAAGGAGACGTAGGAGTTGCGGGCGAAGTCGCCCGACCCGCCGATCCCGTTCTGGATGCGGCTGCCCATCAGGTGGGTGGAGTTCACGTTGCCGTACAGGTCGGCCTCGATCATCCCGTTCATCGCCAGCACGCCCAGCCGCCGGATGATCTCCGGGTGGTTGCTGATCTCCTGCGGCCGCAGCAGGATCCGGTCGCGGAACTCGTCGACGTGCGCGGTGAAGTCGGCGATCGCGGTGGGGCTCAGCGAGAACGCCGTCGCCGAGGCGAACGACAGCGTGCCCGACCGGAGCAGGTCCAGCATGCCGTCCTGGATCACCTCGGTGTAGGCGGTCAGCTGCTCGAACCGCGACTCCTGCAGGCCGGCCAGCACCGCGTTGGCGACGTTCCCGACCCCGGACTGCAACGGCAGCAGGTCCGCCGGCAACCGGCCCCGGGACACCTCGTGCTCGAGGTACTCGATCAGGTGGCCGGCGATCGCCCGCGCCGTCCCGTCCGGCTGGGCGAAGGGGGTGTTGCGGTCGGGGGCGTCGGTCTCCACGACCGCGACCACCTTGTCCGGGTCGACCCGCAGGTGCGGCACCCCGATCCGGTCTCCGGGCCGGACGAGCTGCACCGGGCTGCGGTTGGGGGGCAGGGCGGTGCCGTAGTAGACGTCGTGCATCCCGGCCAGCCCGGCCGGCTGCCAGCTGTTGACCTCCAGCACCACCCGGTCGGCCAGGTCCAGCCAGGTCTTGTTGTTCCCCACCGACGACGACGGGACGAGCAGGCCGTCCTCGGTGATCGCGCTGACCTCGACCACGGCGACGTCCAGCGGGCCGAGGAACCCCTCCCAGGCCAGCTGCGCCACGTGCGAGAGGTGCACGTCGACGTACTCGGTCTCCCCGCGGTTGATCTTCTCCCGCAGCACCGGGTCGGACTGGTAGGGCAGCCGCAGCCCGATCCCGTCGGCGGTCGCGAGCGCGCCGTCGACGTCCGGGGCGGTCGAGGCACCGGTCCACAGGTCGATCCGGAACGGGTCGCCCGCGGCGTGCGCCTCGGTGATCCGCCGGGCCAGCACCCCGGGCACCGCCTTCGGGTGGCCGGCGCCGGTGAAGCCGCTCATCCCGACGGTGTCGCCGGGCCGGACGACGGCGGCGGCCTCCTCGGCCGGCACCACCTTCCGGGCCAGTGCGGCGTTCCGGATCCGTCCGGCGTCCATCCGACCTCCGAGCTCCCGCGGCCGCCCGGTGCGCGGCCCGTCGTGCCGCCGACGCTACGGGCGGGACGTCGGTCCCGCCCGCTGCGGGCCGGGCTCGCCACGGGCGCTCCGGGGGATCGAGGGCGACATCGGCCGTTTCCGCCGTGCGGTGACCGGGCAGATGAGCCAACCGTTGCGATCCATCACGGGAGGACGGACCCCCAGCTCATGCAGGCAGCCGTGAAGCGTTCTCTCGAGGCACTCGGCGTGCGCACCGGGTCGGTCATCTTCTCGGCGTCCGCGCTGGTCGCGCTGGTCTTCGTGGTGGCGACCCTGCTGTTCACCGAGCAGGTGGACCGGCTCTTCGCGGCGGTGACCGGCTGGATCCTGGAGAACCTCGGCTGGTTCTACGTCCTGGGCGTGACGGTGTTCCTGGTGTTCCTGCTGTACATGGCGGCCAGCCGGTTCGGTCGGATCCGGCTCGGTCCGGAGGGGGAGGGGCCCGAGCACTCGGGCGCTGCCTGGTTCGGCATGCTGTTCGCCGCCGGGATCGGCACGATCCTGCTGTTCTGGGGGGTCGCGGAGCCGGTCAACCACCTGGCGAACCCGCCGATGCAGGACGTGGAGCCCGGGTCGCCGGCCGCCTTCCGGGAGGCGATGGCGTTCACGCTCTACCACTTCGGTCTGCACACCTGGACGATCTTCACACTGCCGGCGCTGGCCTTCGCCTACTTCATGTACAAGCGGAACCTGCCGCCCCGGGTCAGTTCGATCTTCCACCCGCTGCTGGGCGACCGGATCCACGGGCCGATCGGTGCGGCCATCGACGTCACCGCGATCGTCGGCACGATGTTCGGCATCGCCGTGTCGGTCGGGCTCGGCACCTTGCAGATCAACGGCGGGCTGGCCGCGCTGTTCGGCGTGCCGCAGAACCGGCTGGTCGAGGTGCTGATCATCGCCGCGGTGTCGGCGGTCGCCATCGTCTCCGTGGCCCTGGGGGTGACCCGCGGGATCAAGCGGCTGTCCAACCTGAACATCATCGTGGCGGTCGCGCTGCTGTGCTTCGTCGTCGTCACCGGCCCGACGTTGCTCCTGCTGCGAGGCACCATCGAGACGCCCGGCATCTACCTGTCCTGGCTGCCGGAGCTGGCCTTCTGGACCGACGCGGTCAACCAGAGCGGCTGGCAGAACAACTGGACCGTCTTCTACTGGGCCTGGACCATCACCTGGTCACCGTTCGTCGGGATCTTCATCGCGCGCATCTCCCGGGGGCGGTCGATCCGCCAGTTCGTGATCGGCGTCCTGGCCGTCCCGGTGGGCTTCAGCGTCGTGTGGTTCGGGGTGTTCGGCTGGGCCTCCTTCGACATCGAGCGCACCGACCCCGGCACGCTGACCGGGCCCGTGGTCGAGCAGGGAGACGTCCCCGGCGCGCTGTTCGTCTTCCTCGAGCAGTTCCCGCTCAGCACGGTCGTGTCGGTCGTCGCGATCCTGCTGGTGGTCGTCTTCTTCGTCACCTCGGTGGACTCCGCCGCCCTGGTGATGGACACCATCGCCAACGGCCACGAGGACCCCGCGCCCACCCGGCAGCGGGTGTTCTGGGCGTTGAGCGTCGCCGTCGTCGCCAGCACCCTGCTGGGCGGTACCGGCGCCGGCGGACTGGAGGCGCTGCAGCAGGTGATCATCGTGGTCGGCCTGCCGTTCTTCGTCCTCGGCTACGTGATGATCTACAGCCTGCTGCGGGCACTGCGCGAGGATGCCGGGGAGGTGCCGCCGCTGCGCACCAGGCGCTGGCGGAAGGTGCTCCCGCCGGAGGAGGCCGAGCGCCGCGCCGCCGAGGACGGTGCACCGGCCTGACCCGTCGCCCCGGCGCCGGCCGGCGCCGGGTGGCCCGGGTGGCCGGGAGCACACCCGCCGGTGCTGCCCCCGGCGCCTGCCGCCTGGGAGGGTGGCCGGGGCGGGCGGAACGGACCGCGGCAGGTGTCGAGGAGGACGGGGCAGGAGGTCGAGGTGGTCGCTGGACGCCGACGCGGGGGAGGGCGTCCGGGGCAGTTGCTGGTGCGTGAGCCGGTGCACCTCCCGGAGCCGGACGAGCGTGACGCCTACCGGATCCTGGACTTCGCGCTGCGTGCGGGCGAGATCCTGCTCTCCGGCGGGGCCGGGGCCGCCGACGTGATGGCCACCATCGTGGCGCTGGCCCGTGCCTGCGGGCTGGATCGGGTGGTCTGCGAGGTCACCTTCACCTCGATCACGCTCTCCTACGTGCGGGCGCCGGACGTCGCACCGGTCACCAGCGTGCGGCTGGTCCAGGTCCGCACGCCCGACTACACCCGGGTGACCGAGATCGACAACATGGTCGCCGACCTGGTGGAGCAGCGCACCACGCCGGAGGAGGCGATGGCGCGGCTGGAGCGGATCCGCCGGGCGGGGCACCCCTACCCGCGCTGGGCGGTCGCCGCCTTCCGGGCCACGCTGGCCAGCGCCATCGCCGTGCTGATGGGTGGGGGCGCGCTCGTCGCGGCCGTCGCCTTCACCACGACCGTGGTCGTGGACCGCGTGGCCGGCGCGCTCGCGCGGCGGCACGTGCCCGACTTCTACGCCAACGCGCTGGGGGCGGCCTTCGCGACCGCGGTCGCCATGGTGATGATGGCCGCCGACCTCGGCGTGCGGCCCTCCCTGGTGGTGGCCAGCGGCATCGTGCTGCTGCTGCCGGGGGTGACCCTGGTCGGGTCGGTGCAGGACGCCATCACCGGGTTCCTGCTGACGGCCAGTGCACGGGCCTTCGAGGTGTTCGTGCTGACCGCCGGGATCGTGGCCGGGGTGGCCGCCGTGCTCTCGCTCGCCGACCGGCTCGGGATGGACCTCGCGATCAGCCAGCCGCCGGCGACCGGCCTCGGGGAGCTGCCCGCGCAGTTCCTCGCCGCCGTCGTCTCCGCGGCTGCGGCGGCCGCGGCGAACTACTCACCCCGGCGGACGATCCCCGCGGCCGGAGCGGCCGGGGCGCTCGGTTGGGGCGCCTTCCGTGCCCTGGACCACTTCCAGTTCGACGCCGCGCTCTCGACCGGCGCGGCGGCGGTCGTCGTCGGGCTGGGGGCCTACGTGTTCGCCCACCGGCAGCGGGTCCCACCGCTCATCCTGGTCGCCGCGGGGATCATCCCGCTGCTGCCCGGGTTGACCATCTACCGCGGCATGCTCTTCCTGGCCTCGGGCGACACCGGGACCGGCTTCCTGCTGCTCAGCCAGGCCATCTCGATCGGTCTCGCGCTGGCCGCGGGGGTCATCCTGGGCAGCTTCCTCGCCCAGCCGGCGCGCCGGGAGGTCCAGCGCTCCGAGCGGCGCACCAGCGGCCCCCGGATGGTCGGCCCGCTGCGGCGCCGGAAGGCCTGACCGGAGCGGTTTCGCCGGCCTGGTGGAGGGCAGGTGCAGGGCGCACCGGTGCCCGTCCGGACCGCCCGAGCGCCCTGTGTCGAGCGCCGCCGTCCGGACCCGCACCCGAGGACGACGACAGGAGCCCCCATGGCCATCGCCACCATCGACCCGACCACCGGGCAGACGCTGAAGACCTTCGACCCGCTGTCGGACGAGGCGCTGGAGGACAAGCTGGCCCGTGCCGCGGCGGCGGCCCGCAGCTACCGGCTGACCTCCGTCGAGGACCGGGTGCGCTGGCTGCGCGCGGCGGCGGACGCCCTGGACGCCGACACCGACGACGTCGCCGAGCTGATGACCACCGAGATGGGCAAGACGCTCGCGGCGGCGAAGGCGGAGATCGGCAAGTGCGCCGCCGCGCTGCGCTGGTACGCCGAGCACGGCCCGGCCCTGCTCGAGCCGGAGCCCCGGGACGCCGGCGCGGTGGGCGCCGAGCAGGCCTACGTGGTGTACCAGCCGATCGGCGTCGTGCTGGCGATCATGCCGTGGAACTTCCCGCTCTGGCAGGCGATGCGGTTCGCCGCCCCCGCGCTGATGGCCGGGAACGTCGGGCTGCTCAAGCACGCCAGCAACGTGCCGCAGACCGCGCTGTACATGGAGGAGCTGTTCCGCAAGGCCGGTTTCCCGGCCGACGTGTTCCAGACCCTGCTGATCGGGTCGGGCACCATCGAGCGGGTGCTGCGCGACGACCGGGTCGCCGCCGCCACGCTCACCGGCAGCGCCCCGGCCGGGCAGTCGGTCGCCTCGATCGCCGGCGACGTGCTGAAGAAGACCGTGCTGGAGCTCGGCGGCTCCGACCCGTTCATCGTGATGCCCTCGGCCGACCTGGACCGGGCCGCCGACGTCGCCGTCACCGCCCGCTGCCAGAACAACGGGCAGAGCTGCATCGCCGCCAAGCGGTTCTTCGTGCACCGCGACGTCGCCGAGGAGTTCACCCGGCTGTTCGCCGAGAAGCTCGCCGCCCTGCCGGTCGGCGACCCCCGCGACCCCGGCACGAAGGTCGGGCCGCTGGCCACCGAGTCGGGGCGGGACGACGTGGAGTCCTACGTCCGGGACGCGGTGGAGAAGGGGGCGACCGTCGTCGTCGGCGGGGAGCGGCCGGACCGGCCCGGCTGGTTCTACCCGCCGACCCTGCTCACCGGCATCACCCCGGAGATGCGCGTCTACGACGAAGAGGTGTTCGGCCCGGTGGCCGCGCTGTTCACCGTCGACAGCCTCGACCAGGCGATCGAGATCGCCAACAGCCACCCGTACGGGCTGGGCTCGAACCTGTGGAGCGAGGACGAGGGTGAGCGGGCCCAGTTCGTCCGCGACATCGCCGCCGGCATGGCGTTCGTCAACGGGATGACCACCAGCTACCCGGAGCTGCCCTTCGGCGGGGTGAAGCAGAGCGGCTACGGCCGCGAGCTCACCGAGCTCGGCATGCGCGAGTTCATGAACGCCAAGACCGTCTGGGTCGGGCCGCGCAGCGACCAGCAGGCGCAGGGGAACACCGCGACCGCCTCCGAGTGACCCCCGGATCGCCAGAAGGGCCATGATGGCGGGTCGCGAGGCCACCATCATGGCCCTTCTGGCGGGGGGGTCGGTGGTGCGCTCCGGACGGTCGACAGAGACGCGCGCGCCGCCCTTGGCACGTGGATACCGAGTATGCATACTCCGTATCCATGTCCATCCGACACGGTCTGCTGGCGCTGCTGGAGCGCGGCCCCAGCCACGGCTACCAGCTCCGCGCCCAGTTCGACTCGGCCACCGGCGCGACCTGGCCGCTGAACGTCGGGCAGGTCTACACCACCCTCGACCGCCTCGAGCGGGACGGGCTGGTCGCCCAGGACGGGGCGCCGGACGGCGACGGGCGGATCGCGTACCGGATCACCGACGCCGGCCGGGCGGAGGTGCGCACCTGGTTCGGCACGCCGGTCGGCACCAAGGCCGCGCCCCGCGACGAGCTGGCGATCAAGCTGGCGCTGGCGGTCACGACGCCGGGCGTCGACGTGATCGCCGTCGTGCAGACCCAGCGCTCGGCCACCATGACGTCGCTGCAGGAGCTCACCCGGCTCAAGACGCGCGAGGGCGCCGACGACCTCGCCTGGTCCCTGGTGCTCGACTCGCTGGTGTTCCGGGCCGAGGCGGAGATCCGCTGGCTGGACCACTGCGAGGCGCGGGTCGCCCGGGCCGCGGCCGCCCGGACGGCGGTCCCGGCGGCCGCCCCCGAGCCGGCCCCGGAGGCCGTCCCGGCCGGGAAGCGGGGACGGCGATGAGCACCGCGGCACAGGGGTCCACCCCGGTCCTCGAGCTCTCCGGGGTCACCCGCGAGCACCGGCAGGGTGACCTGGTCGTGCACGCCCTGCGGGGGGCCGACCTCACCGTGGCCCCTGGCGAGCTGGTCGCGGTCATGGGCGCCTCCGGCTCGGGCAAGTCGACGCTGTTGCACATCGCGGGCGGGCTGGACACCCCGACCGCCGGGCAGGTCCTCGTCGAGGGCCAGGACCTCACCCGCCTCTCCGCCGCCGCCCTCGCCGCCGTCCGCCGGCGGAACGTGGGCTACGTGTTCCAGGACCTCAACCTCATCCCCGCGCTGACTGCGGTGGAGAACGTGTCCCTGCCCCGAGAACTGGACGGCGTCCGCGGCCGCCAGGCCCGGGCCGAGGCACGCGCCGCACTCGAGGAGGTCGGCGTCGGCGAACTGGCCGACCGGTTCCCCGACGACATGTCCGGCGGCCAGCAGCAGCGGGTGGCGATCGCCCGCGCGCTGGTCGGCCCGCGCCGCCTGCTGCTCGCCGACGAGCCCACCGGTGCGCTGGACTCCGCGACCGGCGAGGAGGTGCTCCGCCTGCTGCGGGCCCGGTGCACCGCCGGGGCGGCCGGCGTGCTCGTCACCCACGAGGCCCGGCACGCGGCCTGGGCCGACCGGGTGCTGTTCCTGCGCGACGGCGTCGTCGTGGACACCAGCGGCCCGGTCACCGGCGCGGAGTCGCTGCTCCCGGCGGGCGGCGGCGCGTGAGCGCCTGGCTGGTGCGCTGGCGCCTGGCGCTGCGCATCGCCCGCCGGGACGCGCTCCGCGCGCGGGGCCGCAGTGCCCTGGTGCTGCTCATGGTCGGGCTGCCGGTGCTCGCCATCGTCGCGGGGGACACGCTCTACCGGAGCTCGCAGGTCAGCGCCGCAGAGCAGTTGCCGGCCACGCTCGGGGCCGCCGACGCCCGGATCGAGGGCGTCACCCGCGACCAGGTGTGGGCCGATCCGTCGACTGGCGACCTGGTCCGGACCGACGGCGTCCCGGCCGACCCGCCGTGGTCCGCCGCGGAGGTGCTCGACCTGCTGCCTGCGGGCGCGGAGCTGACCGAGGTGCGCACCGGCCCGCTCACGTACCGGACCGACGCCGGGTACGCCACGGTCGACGGCCACGCCGACGACCTGACCGACCCGCTGCGGCAGGGCGCGTACGAGGTGGTCGACGGTCGGGCGCCGGTGGCCGCCGGCGAGGTGGCGGTCAGCCGCTCCGTCGCCCGCCGCGGCGTCGCCGTCGGCGACGAGCTCGCCCTCACCCGGGACGACGTCCCGGCCACGGTGGTCGGGGTGCTCGCCTCCCGGCCCGGGGACGGCCCGTTCGCGGTGGTGCCCCCGGCGGACGCCGACCTGCTGGACCGCTCGACCGCGGAGTTCTACGTGTCCGTCCCCGACGGGCTGGACTGGGCGGCCGTGCAGGAGCTCAACGACGAGGGGCTGGTGGCGATCTCGCGGGCGGTCGTCGCGGACCCGCCGGCCGAGGCGGCCTTCTACCCGCCCGGCTGGTCGGAGAGCCGGGGGCTCGGCACCGCCGAGGTGGCCGTGCTCGCGCTCATCGTCACCGGCCTGCTGCTGGAGGTGGTGCTGCTGGCCGGGCCGGCCTTCGCCGTCGGGCTGCGCCGCCAGCGTCGGGACCTGGCGCTGCTGGCCGCCACCGGCGGCGCCCCGGGCGACCTGCGGCGCGTCGTCCTCGCCTCCGGGGTGGTGCTCGGCGGCGGGGCCGCCGTGCTGGGCGCCGCGCTCGGGACCGGGCTGGCCGCGGTCGCCGTGCCGGTGGTGGAGAGCCGGTCCGACCTGGTGTTCGGCCCGTTCGACGTGCCGTTCCTCGACGTGCTCGCCGTGGTGGCCGCCGGGACGCTGGCCGGGCTGGCGGCAGCCGCCGTCCCCGCCCGGCAGGCTGCGGAGACCGACGTCGTCACCACGCTGACCGGCCGCCGCGGCCAGGTGCGGAGCTCCCGGAAGCTGCCGGTGCTGGGCCTGGCCACCGCCGCCGTCGGCCTGGTGCTGACCGTGGCGGGCGCGCAGGGGAACGAGTTCGGCGTCGCCGGGGGAGCGGTGCTGCTCGTGCTGGGCGCGGTGGTCGCGACGCCGTGGCTGGTCGGGCTGCTCGCGCCGCTGGCCGGGCGGCTGCCCACCGCCGCGCGGCTCGCCGTCCGGGACGCCACCCGCAACCGCACCCGCACCGCACCCGCGGTGGCCGCGGTGATGGCCACCGTCGCCGGGATCACCGCGCTCGGCATCGGCAGCAACAGCGACAGCGCGCAGAGCGAGCGCGACTACATCGCGCAGGCGCCGATGGGCGCGGCCACGGTCCGGCTCTTCGGCCCTGCCGACCAGCTGGACTGGGCCGACGTCGAGCAGGTGGTTGGCGCGCAAGTGCCCGACCGCCCGGTCAGCCGGGTCCGGACGGCGGTGCGGGACGAGGGCAGCCAGCAACAGCTCGCGGTCACCCGTGCGAACTGCGGAGCCGGGGTCGCGGAGTGCGGGTGGTTCCCCGAGGGCGTCGGCTCCTACGCCCAGCTGCTGGGGAGCGAGGTGGTCGTGGTGGACGCCGACGTCCTCGTCGCGACCACCCCGCCCGAGGTGCGCGATCAGGTGGGCGCCGCGTTCGCGGCGGGGCGGGCCGTCGTCTTCGGTGAGGGCGCCGTCGACTCCGGGCGGGTGACCCTGCAGGCCAGCGAGTGGACCGGCAGCACCGAGCGCCCGCTGGGGAGCGCCACCCTGCCGGCCACGGAGATCGCCGTCTCCACGACCGACACCCTGCTCGTGCCGGCGCTGGTCGCCGTCCCGCCGGCGCTGGCCGACCGGTTGCCCGTGCCGGTGGCGACCTCGGAGCTGATCGTCGGCGGTCCCGACGCCCCGGTGACCGAGGCCGAGGAGACGGATCTGCGGGAGGCGCTGACCGCGCTCTCGTCCGGCACCTCGGTGTACGTGGAGCGGGGCTGGACCGACTACCTGGCCATCGGCCGGGTGCTGCTGCTCGTCGTCGGTGGGGCGCTGGTGCTCATCGCCACGCTGACCGCGACCGGGCTGGCGCTGGCCGATGCCCGGCCGGACCTCGCCACCCTGGCGGCGGTCGGTGCGGCGCCCCGCACCCGGCGGCTGGTGGCGATGGGGTCGGCCGCGGTGATCGGCGGTACCGGTGCGCTGCTCGGCGTGCTGGTGGGGCTCGGGCCCGGCATCGCCGTCGCCTACCCGTTGACCAGCACCGACTACGGGATGGGGGCCCGGCCGCTGATCGACGTCCCCTGGCTGCTGCTCACCGTCGTCGCCGTCGTCGTCCCGCTGCTGGCCGTCGTGGGGACCGGGCTGTTCGTCCGCTCCCGGCTGCCGATGGCCGGCCGGCTCCGGTGAACGGGCCGCAGGAGCGCGCCTCGGTGGTGGCCGCGGCGCAGCTGGCCCGCGAGGCGCACGACCGCAGCCGCGAACGTCGGGCGCCCCGGCGGCGCACCGTGGCTGCCGCGCTCAGCCGGGCACGCGCAGCGGCACCGCCTCGTCCGCCGGGTGCCCCCGCGTGACGGCGTCGACGGCTGTCCGGGCGCGGCGGCGGGCGGGCCGGCGGGCGGTCCTGGCGATGCCGAGCACCGCGTAGGCCGCCACCGCCATCAGCACGATGGTCCCGCCCGAGGGGGTGTCGGCGTAGTAGGAGACCACCGTGCCGCTCACCGCCACGGTCACCCCGACCAGCACCGCGACGGCGAGGGCGGCCCGGAAGCTGCGGGCCACCAGCTGGGCACAGCCGGCCGGGAGCACCATCAGCCCGCTGATCAGCAGCAGGCCGATCACCCGCATGGACAGCGTGACCGTGGCAGCGGTGACCACCGCCAGCAGCAGGTTCAGCCGCAGCACCGGCAGCCCGCCGGCGCGGGCGTGCTCCTCGTCGAGCGCGACGGTGAACAGCGACCGGCCCAGCCCGACGGTGACCGTCAGCACGACGGCGGCCATCGCCGCGAACAGGACCAGGTCGGCCCGGGTGGTCGTGGTGAGGGCGCCGAACAGGTAGCCGTCCAGCGTGATCGGGGTGCCCGCCGGGGCGCGGGTGGCGACGACGAGCCCGCCGGCGAGGCCGCCGTGGAACAGGATGGCCAGCGCGACGTCGGCGCTCGCCGACCGGCGGGCCCGCAGCACCTCGACCACCACCGCGCCGGCCACCGTGGTCAGCAGCGCGGTGAGCACCGGCGCGGACCGGGTGACCAGGCCCACCGCCACCCCGAGCAGCGCGACGTGCCCCAGGCCGTCCCCGATCAGCGACAGCCGGCGCTGCACCAGGTAGACCCCCACCGTGGGCGCGGTGAGACCGACGAGCACAGCGGCCGCCAGGGCCAGCTGCATGAACTCGTAGCTCAGCACGGCGCGGGCCCGGCCGGCGCGCCGGGGAGGGTGACCACCCGGGTCGCCACGCCGGCGAGCGGACCCAGCTCGTGCAGGACCACCACGACGGCGGCACCGGTCTCGGCGAGCCCGGCGAGCGTGCCGGCCAGCACCCGCTGGCTGGCCGCGTCGACGCCGGCGGTCGGCTCGTCGAGCAGCAGCAGCTCCGGGTCACCGGCCAGTGCGCGGGCGACCAGCGCCCGGCGCTGCTGGCCGCCGGAGAGCTCGGCCAGCGGCCGGCGGTCGAACCCGGCCAGGGCCGTGCCCTCCAGTGCGCAGTCGACCGCGCACCGGTCGGCCGACCCGAAACGCTGCCACGGGCGCAGCCGGTTGAGCCGGCCGGTGGAGACCAGCTCCCGCACGGTCACCGGTACGCCGCCGGTCACGGTGTGCGGCTGGGGCACATAGCCCACCCGGTGCCAGTCGCGGAACCGGGCACGCCGCCGGTCGAACAGCCGCACCTCTCCGCCCAGCACGTCGCACAGGCCCAGCAGCCCGCGCACCAGGGTCGACTTGCCGGACCCGTTGGGGCCCCGGACGGCGACCACCTCCCCGGGCCGGACCGCCAGGTCGACCCCGCTGAGCACCGGCCGCCGTCCGTGCCCGAAGACTCCACCCCGCACCGACAGGACGGCGTCCGGCCCCGGCGTCAGCAGCTCGGGCGCGGGGCCGGGGCGGGCGCTCAGGAGCACTGCTGACCCTCTTGGAGACTGGCCAGGTTGACCCGCATGAGCGCGAGGTAGTCATCGCCCTGCGACTGGTCGGTGAGCCCCTCGATGGGGTCCAGCTGCCGGGTCTGCGCCCCGGTCTCCCGCGCCACTGTCTCCGCGACGGCCGGGCTGACCAGCGTCTCGACGTAGATCGTGCGCACGTCGTGCTCGCGGACGAACTCCGTCGCCTCGGTCAGCGCGCTGGTCGAGGGCTCCGCGTCGGGGGCCAGCCCGCTGATGCCGAACTGCTCCAGGTCGAAGGCGTCGGCCAGGTAGCCGAAGGCGGAGTGGCTGGTCACCAGCTCCCGGGTCGCGCAGTCGGCCAGGCCGACCCGGAACTCGCCGTCCAGCTCCTCGAGCTGCGCCCGCAGGTCGCCGGCGTTGGCCGCGTACTGCTCGGCGTGCTCCTCGTCGACCGCGCCCAGGAACTCGGCCAGCGCGTCGCCGACGTCGGCCATCCGCATCGGGTCGTGCCAGAAGTGCGGGTCGGTCACGGTCTCCCCGTGCTCCTCGTCGGCGTGCTCGTGGTCGGCGTGCTCGTGGTCGTGTGCCTCGTACGTCAGCGACAGGTCGGCCGCCGCGCCGGCGTCGAACGCCCGGTCGCCCGCCTGCTGCGCCACCGCCGCGTCGACGGCGGGCTGCAGAGTCGGGAGGTGGACCACGGCGTCGGCCTCGCCCGTCGCCGCGACGTCCCGCGGGGTCAGCTCGTACTCGTGCGGCTCGGCCCCGTCCGGGGTGAGCTGGGTGACGGTGGCCAGGTCGCCGCTGACCTGCTCGCTGAGCCAGGCCAGCGGGTAGAAGGACGCCACCACCCGCAGCTCCTCGCCGGTACCGGCCGTTGCGGAGGACCCGCAGCCGGCGAGCAACAGCCCCACGGTCAGCGGTACGGCGAGAGCGAGGGAGCGGCGGCGCGGTGGGTGCATGCCTCGATGCTCTCGATAATGACAACCATTGTCAAAACACGAGTGTGCACCCGACCGAGTCCCCGAGTGACGCCCTCCCACCGGTACGTGGTGTCGGCGGGGGAGGTCAGCCCGCGCACTCCGGGGAGTCGGTTGCCCCCAGGCAGAGGTGCAGGGTGAGCAGCAACCGGTACGCGCCGCGCCGGCCGTCCAGCTCGTCGTCGATCACGAGCCCGTCCGTCGCCGTGACGCCGTCGGTGGCCTTGCTGACCTCGAGCAGCAGTTCGGACGTCGAGCCGGCCGGAGGCGCCGCCAGGACGACGGCGGCGGGGAGGTGGGTCCCCACCACGCGGACGGTGGCGGGCGGTCCGACATCGGGGACCCGCGGTCAGAGGGTGCCCTCGCGGGCGCCGCGCCAGATGTCGATGCCGGCGTCGACGGCGTGCTGGTCGATCGCGGCGAGCTCATCGGCGGAGAACTCCCGGTTCTCCAGCGCGGCGACGTTCTGCTCCAGCTGCCCGACGCTGCTGGCGCCGATCACCAGCGAGGTGACCCGCTCGTCGCGCAGCGCCCAGGCCAGTGCCAGCTGCGCCAGCGACTGCCCACGTGCGCCGGCGAGCTCGTCCAGCGCCCGGACGTGGGTCAGGTACTCCTCGGTGATCATGCCCTGGTCCAGCGACTTGCCCTGGGTGGCGCGGGATCCCTCGGGCACCCCGCCCAGGTACTTGTCGGTGAGCATCCCTTGGGCCAGCGGGGAGAAGCCGATGCAGCCGGCGCCCACCTCGGCCAGCGCGTCGAGCAGGCCCTCGGTCTCGATCCAGCGGTTGAGCATCGAGTACGAGGGCTGGTGGATCAGCAGCGGCGTGCCGAGGTCGGCGAGGATGCGCGCGGCCTCCCGGGTCATCTCCGGGGAGTAGGAGGAGATGCCGACGTAGAGCGCCTTGCCCGACTGCACGGCCGTGTGCAGCGCGCCCATCGTCTCGTCCAGCGGCGTGCTCGGGTCCGGCCGGTGGCTGTAGAAGACGTCGACGTACTCGAGGCCCATCCGCTGCAGCGACTGATCCAGGCTGGCGAGCACGTACTTGCGCGAGCCGCCGCCCTGGCCGTACGGGCCGGGCCACATGTCATAGCCGGCCTTCGTGGAGATGACCAGCTCGTCGCGGTACGGGCGGAGGTCGTCGCGCAGGTGGCGGCCGAAGTTGACCTCGGCGCTGCCGTAGGGCGGTCCGTAGTTGTTGGCCAGGTCGAAGTGGGTGATCCCCAGGTCGAAGGCGCGGCGGAGGATCGCGCGCTGCCGCTCCAGCGGCACGTCGTCGCCGAAGTTGTGCCACAGGCCGAGGCTGAGCAGGGGCAGGTCCAGCCCGCTGGCGCCGGTCCGCCGGTAGGTCATCGCGTCGTAGCGGGTGGGGTCCGCGGAGTAGGCCATGGGCAGATCGTGCCTGGCGGGCAGCGGGTCAGCGACGCCGGGCCGGGCGGCGGCGTGGGCGGTCGGTGGCTGCCGTGCCGGTGGACCAGTGCGCAGGGCGGGTCAGCGCCGCGGGCAGGGAGGTGCCGGCGTCCCCGGTGGCTGCGGTCAGCTGCGGCTGGGTCAGGAAGAGCGCGCCGGTGAGGTCGGCGCCCCGCAGGTCGGCGGCGCGCAGGTCCGCACCGAGCAGGTCGGCGTGACGCAGGTCGGCCCCGCGCAGGTCCGCCCCGATCAGGTAGGCGCCGCGCAGACTCGCCCCGTGCAGGTCCGCGCCGCGCAGGGCCGCGCCCATCAGGTCGGCGCCGCGGCGGTCCCGGGCCCGGTCGGGCACGGCGGCGCGGAGCACCTCGCTGACTCGCCCCAGCAGTTCGCCGACCTCGCGCCGCAGCCCGGCAGCGTCCAGTGCGGCCAGCTCGTCGGCGGCCGCCCGGGTGAGCTCGTCGGTGCGGGCGCGGGCCGCCGTGACCTCGGCGGACAGCGGCCCGGCCGGCAGGAGGGCGCGGGCCTCGGTCAGGTACCAGAGCAGCTCGGTCAGCTGCCGCATCACCGGGAAGACCGCGAACATCGCCGCCTTCGTGCTCGGGTCCGTGCGCCAGTCCGCGCCGCCGAAGACGTCCTGGGTGACCCGCTGCCCGGCACCGAAGCAGTCGAAGACGACGCAGCCGGGGAAGCCCCGGTCGCGCAGCTGGTCGTGCACGCCGCAGCGGGAGTCGGCCTGCAGGTTCGGGCACGGGGTGCCGGCCGGTTTGTCGATGGCGAAGTCCGCGGAGGCGGCGAACGCCGGCGCGACGCAGCACAGCCCGGTACACCGGCTGCAGTCGGCGGTCAGGTCCCGCCGCGCCTCCGCCAGCAGGGGGAGGGGGGTGCGCGGGACGGGCACGGCAGCCTCTCTGCAGCGGGATCGGCTGCCGGGATCAGCCGATGCGGCAGGCGCAGCCGCGGTCCAGTGTCCCAGCGGCGGTGGCCCGGCAGAACCGGGCCCCGATCGCGTCGTGGGCGTCCCTCGCGTGGACGCAGGCGGGGCAGCCGGGCTCGTCGCCGGAGCGGACGGCGGGGGCCCGCAGGGCGGGCGCGGCGGTCGGGAGGTGCGCGGGAGCGGTCATGGCAGGAGCCTGACTCCGCCGACGGTGCGGCGGTGGTGCCCCGGGTGGGGATCGCCGTCCCGGACGGCTGTCCAGGACCGGCGAGGTGACCGTGGGCCCGACGCTACGCCGGTGACCGTGGGCCCGCCGCTACGTCGGTGTCGGTGTCGGTGTCGGTGTCGGTGTCGGTGTCGGTGCCGGTGCCGGTGCCCGACGGCGCGCGCCCCGCCGGGAGCACCGCGTCGCAAGCAGTGAGCCCCCGCCCCGCCCCGTAGCCGGCGGCGGGGCGGATCAGGCCCGCCGCGGGGCGACCAGCTCGCGCAGGACGGCGACCACCAGTTCGTGGTCGGCGACCTGCGGCAGCCCGGACACCACGACGACGCCGACCGGGCCGACGTCGCGCACCAGCACCGGGAACGCCCCGCCGTGGGCGCGGTACTCGTCGGGGTCCAGCCCGAACTGCTCCTCGAACGTCGTCCCCGCCTCGCGGGCCCGCTGCCCGACGTAGAGGGAGCTGTGCCCGAACCGGTCGACGACGGCGGCCTTGCGGCGGATCCAGGTGTCGTTGTCCGGCGCGGTGCCCGGCAGCGCGGCGTGGAAGAGCTGGTGGCCGTTCCGGCTGACGTCCACCGCCACCGGCAGCTGCTCGGCGCGGGCCCGGGTGACCAGGGCCAGGCCGAGGTCCCAGGCGTCGTCGTTGCTGAACCGGGTGAACTGCAGCTCCTGCTCCTCGGCGAGCAGCTGGGTGCAGGAGGGGAAGTCGTCGGCCATGCGCCGTTCCTACCCGATGCCCCGGGCGCCGGCCGCATCGGTCGTCAGCCGGCCAGGGTCGTCACCAGCAGCAGCAGGCCCGAGGCGGCACACAGCCCCAGCGCCAGCCGGCGGACCACGCCGAGGCTCAACCGGCGCCGGACCGGGCGGGCGAGCAGGTGCCCCACGACCACGAACGGCAGCAGGGCGACGCCGCTCAGGGCCGCCCGTCCGGTGAGCTCGCCGCCGGTGGCCAGCAGCGCCAGCGAGACCACCGACGTGACCACGAAGAACAGCGCGAGGTTCGCCCGCTGGGTCGCCGCACGGTCCGGCCGGTAGGTCACCACCATCGGCGGCCCGGGCGCCGCAGCGACCGTGGAGAACACGCCCGCGGTCAGGCCGGCCCATCGGAGGGCCCGCGGGCCTGAGGGCAGCTGCAGGCCGACCGCGGAAACCAGGCAGGTGACCAGGACCAGACCCCCGATGGTCAGGGCGAGCGCCGTGTCGTCCACCGCGCGCAGCAGGAGCACGCCGGCCAGCGCGCCGGGGACGCTGGCCAGGGCGGCTCCCCGGAGCACCCGCGGCTCCCACGCTGCCCGTTCCGACCACGCGACGCTCACGGTCACGAGGAGCCCGACCAGCAGGAGGGGCCCCGGGACCAGGTCGGGCCGGACGAGGAGGACCAGCGGCCCGGCCACGATGCCGAACCCGACACCCGCGGTGGCCTGGGCCACCGTGGCCACCACGACGACCAGGCCGCTGAGCAGCCAGGCGATCACGTCCCGGGCGCCCGGCTCAGACCTCGGTCACGTCGAAGGTCTGGGTGGGGGAGACGTACTCGTCCTGGGCGGCCACCAGTAGGATCTCCGGGGACCCCGCCTCCGCGGTGCGGCGCAGCAGCCCGAACACCGACGCGGCCGCGCGGCCCAGCGACTCGGCGGCCGAGCGGGTCTCCAGCCAGTGGGCGAGGAAGAGCGCGGCGATCGCATCGCCGGCGCCGTTCACCGAGACCCCGAGGCGGGGGGTGCGCACCCGGAAGTGCCGCCCGCCCTCCGAGGCCAGCAGGTCGACGGCGTCGTCGGGGGTGTCCTCGGCGATCAGCGAGGTGGTGAGCACGACGCGGGGGCCCAGCGCCTGCACCGCGGCGACGGCGTCCTTCACCGACGCGAGCGAGGTGGTGCGGGTGCCGGCCAGCAGGTCGAGCTCGAAGTGGTTCGGGGTGACCAGGTCGGCGGCCGGGACGGCGACCTCGCGCATGAACTCCGGGATGCCCGGCCGCACGAAGACGCCCCGCCCCACGTCGCCGATCACCGGGTCGCAGCACCACACGGCGTCGGGGTTCGCGGCGCGGACCTCGGCGACCGCCCCGACGACCGCGTGGCCGATGTCGGCCGAGCCCATGTAGCCCGACAGCACCGCGTCGCAGCCGCTGAGCACGCCGCGGTCGGCGATCCCCTGCACGACCTCCTCGACGGCCTGGCCGTCGAAGACCCGGCCGGTCCAGGACCCGTAGCCGGTGTGGTTGGAGAACTGGACGGTGTGCACCGGCCAGACCTCGATGCCCAGCCGCTGCAGCGGGAAGACCGCCGAGGCGTTGCCGGCGTGGCCGTAGGCCACGTGCGACTGGATGGACAGCACGTTCACCATGCTCGGGTCACCGATGCCCTGCTCACCATGCGGAAACGGTCGCACACCGGCCGGGAGGCGTCTCCCGGCCGGTGCGCGGACCGCGGTCAGCCGCGGGGCTGCACCTCCGCCATCGGGCCCCAGCCGGAGAGGTCGGCGGAGTCGACGTACATGATCGACGGGGTCGCGGCGACCCAGTCGGGCATCTCGCCGATCGCCTTCTGGAAGTGTGCGGACGAGGTGTGCGCGGCGCCGGCGTCGGCGTCGGCGAAGCCCTCCACCAGCAGGTAGCTGTTGGGCTCGTCGACGCTGCGCGACCACTCGAACATGACGTTGCCGGGCTCGGCGCGCACCGCGCTGGTGAACTCGGCGACCAGCTCGGGCCAGCGGTCGGCGAACTCGGGGCGGACGGGGAACTTCACGACGATCAGGATCACCGGCCCAGGCTAGCCAGCGGGCCGGTTCCCCGCGGTGTCGGCGGAGGCGGCCGTGAGCCGTTCGAGCACCGCGGCCAGCGCCGTCTGCTCCTCCGCGGTGAGCAGGTCGACGAAGTGCGCGCGGACGGTGCGCACGTGGCCCGGCGCGGCACGGGTGAGCGCCGCCCGCCCCTCGGCGGTCAGGTGCACCATCGTGCCCCGCGCGTCGTCGGGGCACTGGCCGCGGGTGAGCAGCCCGCGCTTCTCCATCCGGCGCAGCTGGTGGGCCAGCCGGCTGGACTCCCAGCCGATCTCGCGGGCGAGCTCCCGGGCCCGCACCGCGTCCTGGGGCGCCTCGGACAGCGAGGCGAGCACCGCGTACTCGGCGGTGGAGAGCCCCTCGGCGGTCAGCTGCCGGTCGACGGCGACGTCGACCGCGCGGCCCAGCGCCAGGAAGGCGCGCCACACCCGCTCCTCCCGGTCGTCCAGCCAGGCGACGTCGTCCATGCCGAGGAGGGTAACCGGCGATTCGCTGATACGTCAGGTAATCGGCGTACGGTGGTGCGCAGACCACCCGCACGAGAGAGAGGGAGCCCCGTGGCCTTCGAGTTGGGCATCATCACCTTCGGCGAGGTGACTCCGGACCTGTCCACCGGCACCACGCCGTCGCCGCAGACCCGCGTCCGCGAGACGATCGAGCAGGCGGTCCTCGCCGACCAGGTCGGGCTGGACGTCTTCGGGGTGGGGGAGCACCACCGCTCGGACTTCATCGCCTCCTCGCCGGTGCCGCTGCTGTCCGCCGCCGCCGCGCGCACCGAGCGGATCCGGCTGACCAGCGCGGTGACCGTGCTCAGCTCCGACGACCCGGTCCGGGTGTTCCAGGACTTCGCCACCCTCGACCTGATCTCCGGCGGGCGGGCCGAGCTCATCGCCGGGCGCGGCTCCTACACCGAGTCCTTCCCGCTGTTCGGCTACTCGCTGGAGGACTACGCGGAGCTCTTCGCCGAGAAGCTCGACCTGCTGCTGGCGATCCGGGGCGCCAACCCGGTCACCTGGTCCGGCCGGTACCGGGCCCCGCTGGTGGCCGCCGACGTCGCCCCGCGCCCGCTGCAGGAGGAGCTGCCGATCTGGGTGGGCGTCGGGGGCACGCCGTCGTCGGCGGTGCGCGCCGGCATGCTCGGGCTGCCGATGGCGTTGGCCATCCTGCTCGGCCCGGTGAACTCCCACGTGCCGACCGTCGGCTACTACCGGCAGGCGGCGGCCGAGGCCGGGCACGACCCGGCGGCCCTGCCGATCAGCATCAACACCCACGGCTACGTCGGCCGGACCAGCCAGGCGGCGCGGGACACGATGTTCCCGTACTTCTCCGTGGGCATGCGGGAGAACAACCACCAGCGCGGCCGCGGCTTCGACCTGCCGCGGCGCGCGTTCGACGCGCAGGCCACCCCCGGCGGCGGCCTCGTCGTGGGCAGCCCGCAGGAGGTCATCGACAAGATCGCCACCTTCGCCGAGCTGTACGGCGTCACCCGCGCGAACGTCCAGCTGGGCTTCGGTGGCGTACCGCAGCGCGAGCACCTGGCCGCGATCGAGCTGTTCGGCACCGAGGTCGCCCCGGTGCTGCGCCGGGAGGTGCGGGCGCCCGCGGGGGCCGGGGCGTGAGCCGGGCGCTGCAGGTCGTCGTCGTCAACGGCAGTCCGCGCACCGAGGGGTCGAAGACGCTGGGCCTGGCAGGGGTGGTCACCGACACCCTCGCCGACCTCATGCCGATCGAGGTGCACCGGGTCGACGTGTACGGGCTGGGTGCCGGCTTCACCGGCGCGGTCACCCGCGACGACGTCCCGCCCGACGTGGAGGCGGCGCTGCGCACGGTGGAGACCGCCGACCTGCTCGTTCCGGCCGTGCCGGTCTACCGGGGGTCCTACCCCGGCATGTTCAAGCACCTGTTCGACCTGGTCGACCAGTACGCGCTGGCCAACAAGCCGGTGCTGCTGGTGGCGACCGGGGGCAGCGACCGGCACGCCCTGGTCATCGAGCACCAGCTGCGGCCGCTGTTCGGCTTCTTCCAGGCGCTCACCGTGCCGGTCGGGTTCTACGCCAGCGCGGGGTCCTTCGACGGCGCGCTGGTGCTCGACCCGGAGGTGTACAGCCGGGTGGAGGTCGGCCTGGCCGACGTCGCCGACCTGCTGCGCAGCCGGGTCGGGCGATCGTGAGCGCCGCCGGTCCGTACCGGGTGGCGGTGGTCGGCGCGGGTCCGGCCGGGTTCTTCACCGCCGACGCGCTGAGCCGGCACCGGGAGGTGGCGGTCGAGGTCGACCTCCTCGAGCGGCTCCCCGCGCCGTTCGGGCTGGTCCGCTACGGCGTCGCCCCCGACCACCCCCGGATCACCCGCATGATCACCAGGTCGCTGCACCGGATGGTCGCCCGCGGGGGCATCCGCTACCTCGGCAACGTCGAGTTCGGCACCGACCTCAGCCTGGACGACCTGCGGCACGCCTACGACGCGGTCGTGCTCACCACCGGCGCGAACCGGGACGCCGAGCTGCGCGTCCCGGGCGCCGAGCTCCCCGGCTCGCACGGGGCCGCGGAGTTCGTCTCCTGGTACGCCGGGCACCCCGAGGCCCCGCGGGACTGGCCGCTGCAGAGCCCGGCGGTCGCCGTCGTCGGGGCCGGCAACGTCGCGCTGGACGTCGCCCGGATGCTCGTCCGCGACGACGCGGGGCTGGCCGACACCGACGTACCCGACACCGTCCGCGCCCAGCTGGCCGCCAGTGCCGTCACCGACGTGCACCTGCTCGCCCGCCGCGGTCCGGCGCAGGCCCGGTTCACGCCGCTGGAGCTGCGTGAGCTCGGCGAGGTGCCCGGCGTCGACGTCGTCGTCGACCCCGCCGACCTGCAGTTCGACGACGCGTCGCGCGCGGCCGTGACCGCATCCCACCAGCTGGCCCAGGTGGTGGAGACGCTCACCGGTTACGCCGCCCAGGACCCGGCGACCCGGACCGCGCCGCGGCGGCTGCACCTGCACTTCCTCACCCGCCCGGCGCGGCTGCTGGGCACCGACCGGGTGACCGGTGTGGAGCTGGCCCGCACGGCGCTGGCCGGCGACGGCACCGTCGTCGACACCGGGGAGACCTCCGTGCTCGACGTGCAGGCGGTCTACCGCGCGGTCGGCTACCGCAGCTCCCCGCTGCCCGGTGTGCCGTTCGACGCCGTCGCCGGGCTCGTACCCAATGCAGAGGGGCGGGTGCTGGGGCCGGACGGCTCGGCGCTGCCGGGCCTGTACGCCAGTGGCTGGGTGAAGCGCGGGCCGGTGGGCCTGATCGGGCACACCAAGTCCGATGCGGGGGAGACCGTCGAGCACCTGGTCGCCGACCTGCCCGGGCTGCCCCGGGCCGGGCAGCGCGACCCCGACGCGGTGCCGGAGCTGCTGCGGCAGCGCGGCGTGCACCTGGTCGAGTGGTCCGGCTGGGAGCTGGTGGACGCCTTCGAGCGCTCGCTCGGCGAGCAGGCCGGGCGGGAGCGCGTCAAGGTGGTCGACCGGGCGGAGCTGCTCCGCGCGGCGCGGGGACCGGTCGCGGAGTGACCGGTCCCGGTGCCGGTGCCGGGCTGCTGAGCATCAGCGAGGTGTCCCGGCGCAGCGGGCTGAGCCTGCCGACCCTGCGCTTCTACGAGTCCCGCGGGCTGGTCGCCTCGGTGCGCGGGCCGGGCAACAAGCGGTTCTTCGCCCGGCACGTGCTCCGGCGCCTCGCGGTGGTCGCCGCGGCCCAGCGGGTCGGGCTGTCGCTGGCGGAGATCCAGCAGCTGCTCGCTGAGGTGCCCGCCGACCGGGCGCCGACCACCGAGGAGTGGTCCCGGCTGACCGGCGCCTGGCTGGCGCGGGTGGACGAGGCGGTCGCCGGCCTGCAGCGGCTGCGGGTCGACCTCGGCTCGTGCATCGGCTGCGGGTGTCTGTCCCTGGCCACCTGTTCACTGGTCAACCCCGGCGACGCGGCCGGGTCGCTGGGCGCCGGAGCCCGGTGGCAGGCGCCCCGGCGGGCCGCTCGCCCCGACCGACCGGCGCCCGGCTCAGCCGAGGGCGGCGAACGCGCTGCCGTGCCAGATCAGCGGCGCCCGCCCCGGCACGACGTCGAGGTCGAGCACCCGTAGCAGCACGATCAGGTGGTCCCCGGCCGGCAGCTCGGACTCCACTGCGCACTCGAACCACGCCGTCGCGGGCTCGATCCGCAGCGCGCCGTCGGCGGTGGCGGTCCAGTCCACCGCGTCGAACCGCTCCGGACGGCGCGAGGCGAGGGCGCGCGCCAGCTCGCCCTGCCCCTCGGCGAGCACGCTGATCCCCAGCCGGGGCAGCGCGCGCAGCGCCGGCCAGGTGCGGATGCCGTGCTGGACGCACAGCGACACCAGCGGCGGGTCCAGCGAGACGCCGGTGAAGGTGGAGGCCACCATCGCCAGCGGCGCGGTGCCGTCGAGAGGGCCGTCCAGGGCGCGGTCGACCAGGCCGCCGACGGCGACCACGCCGGTCGGCACCGCCCCGAACGCCCCCCGGAGAGCGCCGGCCGAGACCGCCGCCGTCCGGGGGGCAGGGAGGTCCTCGCTCACGCCGCCTTGGTCTCCCAGAAGATCTTGTCGATCTCGGCGATGTGGTCGAGCAGCTTCTGACCCTCGGCGGGGTCCATGCTGCCCTTGCCGCCGGCGGCGCCGGCCTGCTTGGTGGCCTTGTTGAACAGCTCGTTCAGCTGCGGGTACTTCTCGAAGTGCGGGGGCTTGAAGTAGTCGGTCCACAGCACCCACAGGTGGTGCTTGACCAGGTCGGCCCGCTGCTCCTTGATCATGATCGCCCGGGTCCGGTAGACCGGGTCCTCGTTGCTCTGGTACTTCTCCTGGATGGCCTTCACCGACTCGGCCTCGATGCGGGCCTGGGCCGGGTCGTAGACGCCGCAGGGCAGGTCGCAGTGGGCCGAGACGGTCGTGCGCGAGAACAGCGCGCGGAATCGGGGCATCGGGGGAGCTCCTCTCGGACGGCGCCGACCGGTGCGGCCGGCGTCCGCCTGAGCCAACCCCCTCACCTGCACTTGAGCGCAACCCCGCCCGCGCCGGGGTGTGGCGCGGGCGGGGAAGCGGCGGTCAGTGCGTGCGGTGGACGTCGTCGGAGGGCTCGCCGAAGACGCGCCCCCGGGCGCCGTGCGTGGAGTGCGACTTGTACTCGGTGTAGGTGTACGGGTTGTCCAGCACCTCGTCGCCGGGGAGGTCGGGGTTCATGCCCTGGGCCCAGACCTCCTCGCCGAGGGTCGAGCGCAGGTGCTCCACCGTCGACTCGACGGTGGCGCGCACCGCGGGGAGGTCGGCCCCGACCAGCCGGTGCGCGGACTTCACCACCCGGCCGTCGACCAGCACGGTGTGCACGTCGCCCCGCTGCGCCTGGAAGGCCACGTGGCCGTAGGGGTTCAGCAGCGGGAAGGACACCGGGGACGCGTCGTTCTTGATCAGCACGACGTCGGCCTTCTTGCCCACCTCGAGGCTGCCGAGGTCGTCGCGGCCCAGCGCCTTCGCGCCACCGCGGGTGGCCCAGTCGACGACCTGCTCGGCGCGCAGGTGCACGTGGGTGACGGTCTCGCCCTTGGCGTGCGCCTCCAGGTGCTCGCGCGAGCGGTCCGCGCCCAGCGTCGTCCGCATCGCGGAGAACAGGTCGCCGCTCCACCAGACGCTGGTGTCCATCGACAGCGAGACCGGGATGTCGTGCCGGCGCACCTGCCAGGTGGGCGGGTAGCCCTGCCCGGCGCTCTGCTCGGACTCGGTGGAGACCGAGATCGAGCCCCCGGTCGCGGCGATCCGGTGGTAGGAGTCGGTGGTCAGCGTGGCGGCGTGCACGTAGACCGTCTCCGGGGTCATGAAGTCGTTCTCGTGCATCAGCCGGATGCCGTCGTCGTTGGTCGCGCCCCACACGCCGGCGTGGGTGGTCACCGGCAGGCCGAGCTCGCGGGCGACCTCGAAGGCCGCCTTCTCCGGGAAGGCCGGGTCGCCGGTGACGTCGAAGGCCAGCTGCAGGCCGAGCCGCCCCTCGTCGCGGCGGCGGGTGAGGAAGCCCTGGACCGCTGGATCGGCGGTCCACTCCCAGGGGCCGGCCTGGATGTTGCCGTAGGCGAGCACGAAGCGGCCGGGGACGGCGAGCAGCGCGTCGGCGGCCGCCTCGGCGTGGTCGACGGTCTGCAGGCCGTGCGACCAGTCGACGGTGGTGGTGACGCCGGCCTCCAGCGCGTCCCACGCCGACACCAGGTTGCCGGCGTGCACGTCCTCGGGGCGGAACGCCTTGCCGTGCTCGAGGTAGTACCAGACGAAGTACTGGGTGAGCGTCCAGTCGGCGCCGTAGCCGCGCATCGCGGTCTGCCACATGTGCCGGTGGGTGTCGATCATGCCGGGCATCACGATGCCGCCGGTGGCGTCGATCTCCAGGGTCCCGGCGGGCACCTCGAGGGCGGTGCCGACGGCGGCGATGCGGTCGTCGACCACCAGCACGTCGGCCTCGGGCAGCACGGTGTGTGCGTCGTCCATGGTCAGCACGGTGCCGCCACGCAGCACGACGGGCCGGCCGGCCGGCTGGTCCGCGACTCCGGTGTCGGGATCGGACACGGTTCCTCCAGGGGATCGAAGCTTGCGGACGGGCGTCCGTCCAACGGTCACCACATGCGGGCTCACCTTCATCGTGGCGCCCGCCACATGTCAAGGGGAGCATGTCGTGTGGGCGCGCGGCCGGCGCCGCGCCATCGCCGGGGTTGACACCGGAGGCGCGCCGTCGAAGACTCCGGGCGTCCGCCGGACGGCCGTCCGCATGGCGGCCCTCACCATCGAGGAGTGCGTGTCCCGATGCCCGAGCACCCCGGTCCGCCCAGCGCCGCCCCCCGTCCGGGCCCGCTCAGCGGCCTGCTGGTCGCCGACTTCTCCCGGATCCTGGCCGGCCCCTACGCGACCATGCTGCTGGCCGACCTCGGGGCGGAGGTGGTCAAGGTCGAGGGCCCCAACGGCGACGACACCCGCACCTGGCAGCCGCCGGTGCGCGAGGGGGTCTCCACCTACTACCTCGGCGTCAACCGCAATAAGCGGTCGATCGCCCTGGACCTCAAGGACCCCGCCGACGTCGCCGTGGCGCGCGAGCTGGCCCGGCGCGCCGACGTCGTCGTGGAGAACTTCAAGACCGGCGGCCTGGCCCGCTTCGGCCTGGACTACGCGACGGTCAGCGCGACCAACCCGGCGGTCGTCTACGCCTCGATCACCGGGTTCGGCAGCCAGCCCGGCGGCGCCGAGCTGCCCGGCTACGACCTCATCGTGCAGGCGATCTCCGGGCTGATGAGCCTCACCGGCGACCCCGACGGCGACCCGTACCGGGCCGGCATCTCGGTGTTCGACGTGATGGCCGGGCTGCACGCCACCATCGGGGTCCTGTCCGCCCTCAACGCCCGGCACGAGAGCGGCCGCGGGCAGCACGTCGAGGTGAACCTGCTGTCCTCGGCGCTCTCCGGGCTGGTCAACCACGCCAGCGCCGTGGTGGCCGGCGGGGTGGTGCCGTTCCGGATGGGGAACAGCCACCCGAGCCTGTTCCCCTACGAGCCGCTGCCGTGCTCGGACGGCGACCTGATCATCACCGCCGGCAACAACGGGCAGTTCCGCAAGCTGGTCGAGGTGCTCGGCGTCCCCGAGCTCGCCGACGACCCGCGGTTCAGCCGCAACGAGGACCGCACCGCCAACCGGGACGAGCTCCGCCCGCTGCTGGTCGAGCGGCTGCGCACCCGCACCAAGGACGAGTGGTTCGCCGACATCATCGCCGCGGGCGTCCCGTGTGGTCCCATCAACACCGTGGACCAGGGAGTCGCGTTCGCGGACCGGATCGGGCTGGACCCGGTCGTGTCGGTCGGCGACGGCAGCTCGGCCGTCCCCTCGGTCCGCAACCCGATCACCTTCTCCGACACCCCGGCCGACTACCGGCTGCCCCCGCCCGGGCTGGACGAGCACGGCGCGGAGCTCCGGCGCTGGCTGACCGAGCCGCAGGAGGACGCGCGATGAGCGACCGTCCCGAGTACCCCACCGCGCTGGGGGCCTCGAGCCTGGAGTCGATCACCCTGCTCGGCACCGACCTGGCCCGCGACGTCATGGGCTCGGTGGGCTTCGGCGAGCTGGCGTTCTGGCTGGCCACCCAGCGCCGTCCCACCCCGGGGGAGACCCGCGTCTTCGAGGCGGTGCTGGCCGCGCTCGCCGACCACGGCTTCACCCCGACGGCGATCGTCACCCGCCTGACCTGGCTGTCCGCGCCCGACTCGGTGCAGGGCGCGCTGGCCGCCGGGCTGCTCGGCGGCGGCTCGCGCTTCCTCGGCGTCACCGAGGACTGCGGCCGGTTCCTGCACGAGGTGCTCACCGGCGTGGACGGCGACCTGCCCACCGACGACGCCGGCTGGGACGCCCTCGCCCTGGAGACCGTCACCGCGCAGCGCGCCGCCCGGCGGTTCGTTCCGGGGCTCGGCCACCACGTGCACAAGCAGGGCGACCCGCGCACCCCGCGGCTGTTCGAGATCGCCGCGGAGGAGGGGCTCTACGGCCCGCACCTGTCGCTGTTCGCCGCGATCGGCCGGGTGCACCCGCAGGTGCTCGGGAAGACCCTGCCGCTCAACGGCGCGGGCGTCTGCGGTGCCGCGCTCGCCGACCTCGGCCTGCCCCTGGAGCTGCTGCGCGGCTTCGCGCTGCTGGCCCGCACCGCCGGGCTCATCGGCCAGCTGGCCGAGGAGCTGCGGCACCCGGTGGCCAACGACGTCTTCCTCTCGGTCGACCTGAACAACCGGTCCGTCGCCCCCGACCCGTACGTTCCCGACGACCTTCCGTCCACCCCTCCTCCCACTGAGACCAACGGAGGTACCCATGGCTGAGCTGGCCGCGGTCATCGCGTCCACCCACCACCCGTTCTACTACCGGGCCAGCACGTCGACCGGCGCGGACCGCCCGCCGTTCGCCGACGAGTGGGTGGCCAAGATCGAGGCGTTCCGGGAGACGCTCACCCGGGCCGAGCCCGACGTGCTGGTGATGGTCGGCAGCGACCACTTCCACCAGCTGTGGCTGGACAACATGCCCCAGTTCCTCGTCGGCAAGGCGCCGTTCTTCGACGCCAACTGGTACAACGAGGAACGCGAGTTCGGCCTGCCGAAGATGCTGCTCAAGGGCGACGAGGAACTCGCCGCCCACATCCTGCGCACCGGCCTGGACGACGGGTTCGACCTGGCGTTCAGCAACGAGCTGCGCATCGACCACAGCGTCACCTGCCCGATCATCACGCTGCGGCCGCAGGCCGACCTGCCGATCGTGCCGGTCTACACGAACATCTTCGCCCCGCCGCTGCCGCAGCCGAAGCGGTTCGTCCAGCTCGGCAAGGCGCTGCGCACCTGGGTGGAGTCCTGGGAGTCCGACAAGCGCGTGGCGATCATCGGCACCGGCCACCTCAGCCTCGAGCTGGGCGGGCCGCGCCAGTTCGGTGAGCACGGGCCCGACCCGGAGTTCGACCGCAAGGCCGTCGAGTGGATCGCCAGCGGCGACATCGAGGGCTGCCTGGCCGAGGTCTCGCTGGAGTCGCTGCACCACCCGGGCAACGCCACCCACGGCTTCATGGACTTCATGCTGATGATGGGCGTCGCCGGGGAGGGGCAGAAGGCCGACCACGTGGACACCCTGGACCTGTTCCACACCATGGAGGCGTACTTCACCTGGTACCCCCACGGCCTGCCGGCCGGGACGGCCGCTGCTGGGACGGAGGTGCCGGCGTGAGCAAGTACCTGCTGGACAAGTTCCTCTACACCGTCGACCGCGACCCCGAGCTGGTCGAGCGGTACCGCGAGGACCCGGCCGGAACCGTCGAGTGGTGGGAGCGCGAGCGGGCGAACCAGCTGCTCAACTGCATCGTCGACGAGAAGACGACCTGGCTGGCGTTCACCGAGGAGGAGCGGCGGGCGCTGCGCGAGCACGACCACGTGGCGCTGTTCCAGCTGGGGGCGCACCCGTTCCTCACGCTGACCCTGTTCATCGCCATGTTCGAGCGCGACCACGGGCCGCTGGAGTACCAGAAGGCCTACGGCAGGGCGATGCAGCACATCTCCATGCCGTACCCGGACATCGCGACCTGACGTGCGCGCGGTCCTGGTGCAGGAGCAGGGCCGGCCGCCGGTGGTGGGGGAGCACCCCGCCCCGGGAGCCGGCCCGGGGTCGACGACGGTGCGGGTGACCGCGGCGCCGGTGGTCCCGCTGGACCTGCTGTGCGCCTCGGGCACCTCCTACTTCGGCCGCCCGGCAGTGCCCTACGTCCCGGGCGTGCAGGGCGTCGGCGTGGTCGAGGAGTCGGGCGCGCTGGCGGCCGGCACCCGGGTCTGGTTCGCCACGTCCGCGGGCATGGCGCCCGGCGACGGCAGCCTCGCCGAGCGTTGCGCCGTCCCGGACGCCGACCTGGTGCCGCTGCCCGACGGGGTGCCCGACCCGGCGGTGGCGGCCCTCGGCCTGTCCGCCGTCGCCGCGTGGATGTCGCTGACCTGGCGCGCCCGGCTGCAGCCGGGGGAGACGGTGCTGGTGCTGGGCGCCGGCGGGGCGGTCGGCCAGGTCGCCGTCGGCGCCGCCCGGGCACTGGGCGCCGGCCGGGTGGTGGGGCTGTGCCGGTCCGACGCCGCCGCGGAACGGGCCTCCCGCGCCGGCGCCGACGAGGTGGTGCGCACCGGCGGAGACGCCGCCGCGCTCACCGAGCGGCTCGGAGCCGCGTGCGGAGGTGCGGTGGACGTCGTCGTCGACCCGGTCTTCGGCGAGGCGGCCACCGCGGCCAGCCGGGTGCTCGCCCACGGCGGTCGGCTGGTGAACCTGGGCGGCTCGGGCTCCGACGCCGCCGAGTTCTCCTCCGCGGTGCTGCGCAGCCGCTCCGCGGACGTGCTCGGCTACACGAACAACGCGCTGACGGCGGAGCAGCGGGCCGCGGCGCTGACCGCGGTGCTCGGGCACGCGGCGGCCGGCGCGTTGGGCGTCGAGCACGAGGTGCTGCCGCTGGACCGCGCGCCCGAGGCCTGGGCGGCCACCGCCGCCGGCGGCCGCCGGTCGGTGCTCGTCCCCGCCTGACTCCCGCCGAGATGGCCATTCTGGCGGGGTGCGCCCCCGCCAGAATGGCCATCTCGGCGGAACCGGGGATCAGGCGGTGCCGCGGACCTCGGTGTTGCGGGGCACCTCCACGTGCGGCCGGGACTGCCACAGCGCCCACTCGGCGCTGACGTCACCGGCGGTGCGCAGCAGCCGGGGCAGGTGCTCGCCGAGCAGCCGGTCGGTGCTGGTCTCCGCGGCGTGCACGGTCACGTTCATCGCGGCACGCACGGCGCCGGAGCCGTCGCGGACGGGAACGGCGACCGAGCGGACGCCGGGCGCCAGCTCCTCGTCGGCCAGCGCCCAGCCCCGCGCCCGCACCTCGGTGAGCTCGCTGTGCAGCTGCTCGGCCGAGGAACCGATGTAGGGCGGCAGACCGGCCCGGCTGGGCTGGGCGAGCACGGCGGCCAGCTCGGCGGGGGAGAGGGCGGCCAGCAGCACCTTGCCCTGCGACGTCTGCGCCGCCGGGAAGCGGGTGCCGATCTCCACGCGCAGCGCGATCAGCTTCGGCACCGCGACCCGGGCGACGTAGACGATGTCCGAGCCGTCGAGCTGGGCCATCGACGACGACTCCCCGGTCTGGGCCACCAAGGTCTCCAGGTGCGGCCGGGCGACGTCCCACAGGCCCAGTGCACCGACGTAGGCCATGCCGAGGGTGAGCACCTTCGGGGTCAGCTGGAACCCGTTCCCGGCGGTGCGGACGAACCCCAGCTCCTCGAGGGTGAGCAGCAACCGCCGGGCGGTGGGCCGGGCCAGCCCGGCGGCGGTGGCCACCTCGCTCAGCGTCATCGTCGGCCGGTCGGCGCCGAAGCACGCCAGCACGTCCAGCCCGCGCGCGAGGGCCTCCACGAAGTCCGGCCCGCTGCCGCGCCCTGCCATCGGTGGCCCCTTCCGTCGTCCGGCCGCGCTCAGGATGGCACGGGGCGGACGGCCGGTCACCCCTGCTGACGCAGCAACGGACAGTCGTCCGTTCAACTACCGCATCGTTCGTGCCGGTACAACGACCGGATGTGACCCTTGACACACCGCGCGGGTCTCGGTAGGCCTTGGGTGGCCGTGCTGCGGACCGCCGTACGCGCCACCCTCGAAGCCCCGGGAGATGCAGATGAGCGCTGGCGGAGCCGACGTCGAGACCGACGTGCTGGTGGTCGGATCAGGTCCGGCGGGTGCGTCGGCCGCGCTCTTCCTGGCCAGCTACGGCACCCGCACGCTGCTGGTCACCAAGTACAGCCGGCTGTCGGACACCCCTCGGGCGCACATCACCAACCAGCGCACGATGGAGGCGATGCGCGACATGGGCGTCGAGGAGACGCTGCTGGCGCTGGCCACCCCGTGGGACCAGATGGGCAACACCACCTTCTGCACCAGCCTGGTCGGTGAGGAGCTGGGCCGGATCCCCTCCTGGGGCACCGACACCCTGCGCCACGCCGACTACGAGCTGGCCAGCCCCTGCACCATGCTCGACGCGCCGCAGACGATCACCGAGCCGGTGCTGGCCAAGGCCGCCCAGGAGCGGGGCGCCCGGCTGCGGTTCGACACCGAGTACCTGCGCCACGTGCAGGACGACGACGGCGTGACGACGACGGTGCGCGACCGGCTGACCGGTGCCGAGTACACGATCCGGTCGCGGTACCTGGTCGGCGCCGACGGGGCGCGCAGCGTCGTCGCCGCCGACCTCGACCTGCCCTTCGAGGGCCCCGGTGCGGTGGCCGGCGCGCTCAGCATCGTCTTCCGGGCCGACCTCACCCACCTGGTCGCGCACCGCCCCTCGGTCCTGTACTGGATGCTGCAGCCCGGCGCGGAGAAGGAGGGCGTCGGCCTCGGCGTGCTCCGGATGATCAAGCCGTGGACCGAGTGGATGCTGATGTGGGGCTACGAGGTCGCCGCCGGGCCGCCCACGCTCACCGACGACGTCGTCCGGGAGCTCGCCGTGGCCCTGGTGGGCACCGACGACTTCGAGATGGAGGTGACCTCCCGCTCGCCGTGGACGGTCAACCACCACTTCGCCACCACGCTGTCGCGCGGGCGGGTGTTCTGCGCCGGTGATGCCGTGCACCGGCACCCGCCGACGAACGGCCTGGGGTCCAACACCTCCATCCAGGACTCCTACAACCTGGCCTGGAAGCTCGCGCACGTGGTGGCCGGCACGGCCTCGCCCCGGCTGCTGGACAGCTACGACGCCGAGCGGGCGCCGATCGCCCGGCAGATCGTCGAGCGGGCCAACCAGAGCATCGCCGACACCGGCCGCATCCTCGCCGCCCTCGACCTGACCGACACGACCGACGTCGAGCGGCTGGAGCAGCAGCTCGCGCTGCGCAAGGCGCCGGGACCCGAGGGGGAGAAGGTGCGGGCGGCGCTGCGGGAGGCGATCGCCTTCAAGGCGCACGAGTTCGACGCGCACGGCGTCGAGCACAACCAGCGCTACGCATCCGGCGCCGTCGTGCCGGACGGGACGCCGATGCCGGCGTACCGGCGCGACCCGGTGCTCTACGCCCAGCCCACCACGTGGCCCGGCGCCAAGCTGCCGCACACCTGGGTGACCCGGGCCGGCCACCGGGTGTCGACCCTGGACCTGGTCGGCTCCGGCCGGTTCAGCGTGGTCACCGGGATCGGTGGGCAGCCGTGGCTGGACGCGGCGGCCGCCCTGGGCGAGGAGCTGGGGCTCTCGATCACCCCGGTGTCGATCGGGCCGGGGGAGCCGTTCGAGGACCCCTACGGCACCTGGGCGGAACTGCGGGAGATCGGCGACGCGGGGGTGCTGCTGGTGCGGCCGGACTGCTACGTCGCCGCCCGGCACCTCGGTGCGCCGGAGTCGGCC
The DNA here is from genome assembly GCF_054050915.1 of Modestobacter sp. SYSU DS0875. Lineage (NCBI taxonomy): Bacteria > Bacillati > Actinomycetota > Actinomycetes > Geodermatophilales > Geodermatophilaceae > Modestobacter > Modestobacter sp. SYSU DS0875. The sequence goes on from NZ_JBJHAH010000011.1 coordinate 98,659, forward strand.
GGGCAGGCCGCCGACTGGCTGCGGGCGGCGCTGACCGCCGTGCTCGGGAGGGGCTGACCCTCCCGAGCACGGCGGCGGGGGTCAGCGCGGCGGCAGGCCGACCGAGTGGGTGTCCATGAACTCGCGGATGCCCTCGATGCCCAGCTCGCGGCCCATCCCGCTGCCGTCGAAGCCGCCGAAGGGGGCGCGCTCGTCGAGCACGCCGGCACCGTGGGAGTTCACGAACGTGTAGCCGGTGCGCAGCCGGGCGCCCACCGCGGCGGCGCGGTCCCGGTCACCGGTCCACACCGAGGAGCACAGGCCCGACCAGGTGTCGTTGGCCCGGGCGATCGCGTCCTCCTCGTCGTCGAAGGGCAGGATCGGGATGGTCGGCCCGAACTGCTCCTCGACCACGACGCGGGCGTCGTCGCTGGGGTCGAGCACGATGGAGGGCCGCAGGAAGTTGCCGCGGGAGGTGTCCGCACCCGGGGCCGGCTCACCGAACTCGCGCACCTCGAAGCCGGCGGAGCGGGCGTGGTCGACCAGCTCCTGCACGTACTCCTTCTGCTTGGGGCTGTGCAGCGGGCCCATGTTGACGCCCTCGTCGAGCCCGTGGCCCAGCCGGACCCCGGACAGCGCCGCGGACAGGCCCTCGACGACCTCCTCGTAGCGCGAGCGGTGCACGTAGATCCGCTTGGCGGCCATGCAGATCTGGCCGGTGGAGTCGAACGTGCCGGCGTAGAGCTTCTGGAACGCGTCGTCGTCGAGCACGGCGTCGGCCAGGATCAGCGCGGGGTCGTTGCCGCCGAGCTCGAGCGCCACGCGGGTCAGCGACTCGCTGGCCATCGCCATGATCCGCTTGCCGCCGCCGGGGCTGCCGGTGAAGCAGACCTTCTTCACCCGGTCGTCCTGGATCAGCGCACCACCGATCTCGGCGTCGGCGCCGGTGACCACGTTGAGCACGCCCGGGGGCAGCAGCTCGGCGACCTGCTGCACGGTGCGCACGGTGGCCAGCGGGCAGGACGGCGGCGGCTTGACCACCACGGTGTTGCCGGCGAGCAGCGCCTGCGGCAGCGAGGCGGCGAGGATCGCCAGCGGCCAGTTGAACGGCACGATGATCGTCACGACGCCCAGCGGCAGGTACGAGATGCGCAGGTCGGTCGGCGGCGCGGGCAGCTCGACGACCCGGTCGACCTCGTCGACCAGCGCGGTGGCCAGGCCGAAGCGGTGGGCGAACACGATGGAGTCGATGAAGGACTCCATCCGGATCTTGCCGTTCTCCCGGGTGAGCACCTCGGCCGTCGCCGGCCGGTCGGCCTCCAGCGGCGCGAGGGCGGCGGTGATCAGCTCGGCGCGCTCGGCCGGGGTGCGGGCGGCCCAGGCCGGGAAGGCGCGGTGCGCGGCGGCGACGGCCTGCTCGGCCTGCTTGGCGCTGGCGGCGGCGGCGTAGCCGACGATCGAGACGCCGTCGGAGGGATCGATGACCTGGAGTGAGTCGTCGGCGGTGTGCACCTCTCCGTTGATGAAGAGGTTCGTGGTGATCTCGGGCAGGTCTGCGAGGGACGGCACGGATGCTCCCGGGGGTCGGCGGTGACCAGGGCCGGTACGTACGGCCCGGGGTGGTTCACCGTCCACCGTAGGCAGGCCGACGGCTCGACGGAAGGCGGATCGGACAGCTGTCCGCAACTCGTCACAGGACCCGCCACCCGGCGGCGGGCCCGGCTACGTCATCTGTCCCGCCGGTGCCGGTGCCCGATCCCGCGGCGTGGTCGGCTCCGGGACGGATGACGTAGGGCGATCGCGCCCCGGCGCGCGCGACAGCCGTTGTCGTTCCGGGTTCCATCACAGCAGCGGGCGCCGCCGGTCACGCGACCGACGGAACCGCGCACCCCGCGACCCGCGTCGAGAGGAGCAGGTCCGTGCCCACCACCGCCAGGACGTCGCCCGCCGCGCCGCGCGCGACGGTCGTGCCGCGCTCCGCCGGCACGCTGGCCGAGGGTGGCGGCCATGACGTCCCCGGGCACGACGTCCCCGGGCACGACGTCCCCGGGCACGACGTCCCCGGGCACGACGTCCCCGGCCCCGCCGCGGGGTGACCGACCGGTGGCGGACCCCCGCGGGGTGACACCCCGTCCTGCCCCGACGCCCGACCTGCCACGCTCTGGTCGTACGGCCGCACCGGTGCGGCCGGACCCGAGCTGGGGGTGGGTGGCGATGGGCGCAGGGACGGTGGCGCAGGAGCGGACGGCGCAGGAGCTGCTGGTCGCCCTGGTCGAGGTGTCCGCCGACGGTCTCGGCGTGCTCGACCCCGACGGCCGGCTGGTCCGCGTGAACCGCGCCGGCCGGGTCATCCTCGGGCTGGCCGACGGTGACCTGCCACCGGGGTTCGTCCCCTTCGGCACCTCGCCCGCCGGCCTCGGGGTGCCCGACGGCAGCGGCGCGCTGCAGGCGGTCACCACCGCGGACGGCCGTCGACGCACGCTGGAGTACCGGCTGACCACGCTGCCCGACGGGCACGCCGCCGTCTGGTTCAGCGACGTCACCGACGAGCTGCGCCAGCAGGACCGGCTGACCGCCATCACCCGGGCCGCGGCCCGCGTGGCCGGCGTCCGCTCGCTGCGGACGACCCTGGACGCGGTGGCCCAGGAGGTGGTGCGGACCGCCCAGCTGGGCGCGGTGCAGATCTTCGCCCTGGACGACCCGCGGGCCGAGGTGCGCGTGCTGGGCATGGCGGGGTTCGGGGACGCCGCGGACTTCACCGAGCGGCTGTCGGCGGTCCGCCGGCTGGGGGCCCACGTCCGCTTCATGGACGCCTTCGCCACCGGCCGGCCGGTGGTCGTCCGGCACCGCAAGCCGGTGATCATGGCCGACCCCCGCTGGGCGCCGCTGCACGCGGTGATGGACACCCCCGAGTGGGACAGCTTCGCCTCGGTCCCGCTGGTGGTCGGCGGGCGCACCGTCGGCGTCATGAACGCGTACTACAAGCCGGGGGAGGACCCCAGCGCCAGTTCGCTGGCCTTCCTCGAGGCGATGGCCGACCAGGCCGCGGTCGCCATCCACATCGCGGCGCTGCTGGCCCACACCCGGTCGGAGGCGGAGTCCGACGAGCGTCGCCGGCTGGCCCGGGACCTGCACGACTCGGTGGTCCAGCAGCTGTTCTCCATGCGGCTGCAGGCCGGCGCGCTGCGCGCCCAGCTGGACGCCGGGGACGCCGGGCCGGCCGGGGTGCGGGCCGCCGCCGGCGAGCTGGCCGAGCTGGCGCAGAGCGCCCTGGCCGACCTGCGCGGGCTGGTCTTCGAGCTGCGGCCGCTGGAGCTGGCCGACCGGGGCCTGGTCGAGGCGGTGCGCGCGCACGCCGACAGCGTCGAGGTCCGGACCGGCCTGGTGATCGAGGTGCTCGCCGAGGGCGACGTCGAGCCCGCCTGGGAGCTGACGGTGCAGGAGGACGTCTACCGCGTGGTGCAGGAGGCGCTGCACAACGTGGTGAAGCACGCGCAGGCCTCCACGGTGGAGGTCCGCTTCGACCTCGACCCGGCGGAGCACTGCCTGGTGGTGACCGTCCTGGACGACGGGCGCGGTGCGGCGGAGGCACCGGCCGGCCCCACGCTCGGGCTGGTGTCGATGCGTGAGCGGGCCGAACGGTGGGGCGGGCGCTGCACCGCCGGGCCGCGCGACGGTGGTGGCTGGCAGGTGCGGCTCACGCTGCCGTTGGTCGAGCAGGGACGAGAGCGGACCCAGGGAGGGCTGGACCGGTGAGCGAGCAGGAGCAGGGGGGTCAGGAGGCCGGTGCGCCGGCGACGGGGGTGATCCGGCTGATGGTCGTCGACGACCACGCCGTCGTCCGGCGCGGGATCCTCGCCTACGTCGACGCCGTTCCCGCCCTGGAGGTGATCGCCGAGGCCGGCGACGGGCAGGACGCGCTGGCCCAGTTGGCCCAGCGGCAGACCACCGGCGCCGACCTGCCCGACGTCGTCCTGATGGACCTGCAGATGCCGCGGATGGGCGGCATCGAGGCCACCGAGGCGATAGCCCGGGTGCACCCGGGCGTCGCGGTGGTGGTGCTGACCAGCTTCGGCGAGGTCGAGCGGGTGCACGCGGCCCTGGCCGCCGGTGCCTCCGGGTACGTGCTCAAGGACGCCGAGCCGACCGAGGTGGTCGCCGCGGTGCGGGCCGCGGCGGCGGGGGAGGTGCACCTGGACTCCGCGGTCGCCCGGCAGCTGACCCGGCGGATGTCCGGGCCGCAGGTGGGGCTGGCCGCGCTGACCACCCGGGAGCGGGAGATCCTGGTGCTGGTGGCGCAGGGCCACTCGAACCGGGAGATCGCCGACCGGCTGGTGATCAGCGAGCGCACCGCCCGCACGCACGTGAGCAACGTGCTCTCCAAGCTGCAGTTGACCTCGCGCACCCAGGCCGCGCTGCTGGCCATCCGCGACGGGCTCATCCCACCGCCCAGCTGACTGCGACGGATGACTGCGACGGATGACTGCGACGGATGACGTAGCCGGCACCTGCCGCAGTGCCCGGTCACGAGCTGACCGCCGACGGATACCGCCGGAGGTCTCGCGGGCCTAGCGTGGAGGTGTCACCGGTCACTCCCGACGGCGGCACCCCGAACCGAGGAGCGCGCGCACCCGATGCCCGACAACCCGTCCGTGCTGGTGATCAGCGCCCACTCGGCCGACTTCGTCTGGCGGGCGGGGGGAGCCATCGCCCTCTCGGCCCAGCGTGGTGCGTCGGTGCACGTGCTCTGCCTGAGCTTCGGCGAGCGCGGTGAGTCGCAGGGGCTCTGGGCCAAGGAGGGGATGACCCTCCAGGGGGTCAAGGACGCCCGGCGGGCCGAGGCCACCGAGGCCGCGGGGCTGCTCGGTGCCAGCATCGACTTCCTCGACCTGGGCGACTACCCGCTGCGGGTCGACGAGGCCGCGCAGGACCGGATCGTCGGGGTGATGCGCGAGCGGCTGCCCGACGTGCTCCTCACCCACGTGGCCAACGACCCGTACAACCGCGACCACAACCTGGCGCACGAGACGACGCTGCTCACCCGGATGGTCGCCCAGGCGCACGGGCACGACCCGGGTGCGACGCCGCTGGGCGCCGCGCAGGTGTTGCAGTTCGAGCCGCACCAGCCCGAGGTCTGCGGGTTCGTCCCCGAGCTGCTGCTGGACATCACCCCGGTGTTCGAGCTCAAGAGCAAGGCGATGCAGTGCATGGGCGGCGGGCAGGGGCACCTGGTCGAGTACTACACCCAGCTCGGCACCCGGCGCGGCGTGCAGGCCCGGCGCAACGGCGCCCCGAAGGGCGTCACCCAGGCCGAGGCCTTCCAGCGCACCTTCCCGACGGTGGGGGACCAGCTGTGGTGAGCCGGCACGTGATCGTCACCGACACCCCGCGCCCGCACGCCGACGCCGTCGCGGTGCTGGCGAAGGCCGGGGTGGCCACCGCGCACGAGGCGATGGGCCGGCGCGGCCTCACCCACCCGGTGCTGCGCCCGATCTACCCCGGCGCCCGGATCGCCGGCCGCGCCGTCACGGTGCTCAGCCAGCCCGGCGACAACCTGATGATCCACGCCAGCATCGAGCAGTGCGGCCCCGGTGACGTGCTGGTGGTGACCACGACCTCGCCGTCGACCGACGGCATGTTCGGCGAGCTGTTCGCCACCCAGCTGGCCACCCGCGGGGTGCTCGGCCTGGTGATCGACGCCGGTGTCCGGGACGTCGCCGACCTGACCGCGATGGGCTTCCCGGTGTGGTCGCGGGCGGTCTCCGCGCAGGGCACGGTCAAGGCCACGCCCGGATCGGTGAACGTGCCGGTCGTCGCCGCCGGCGCCCTGGTGCGCCCCGGTGACGTGATCGTCGCCGACGACGACGGCGTGCTCGTCGTCCCGCGCGCCGAGGCGCCCGCGGTGGCCGAGGCGGCCACCGCGCGGGAGGCGAACGAGCAGGCCAAGCGCGAGCAGTTCCAGGCCGGGGTGCTCGGCCTCGACGTCTACGGCATGCGCGAGAAGCTGGCCGCCCTGGGCGTCACCTACGTCCCCGCGAGCGAGCTGGAGGAACGGGCATGAGCACCTTCGTCCTCGTGCACGGCGCCTGGCACGGCGGCTGGTGCTGGGACCGGGTCGCGCCGCTGCTGCGCGCCGCCGGTCACGAGGTGCACGCCCCCACGCTCACCGGGCTCTCCGAGCGGGCGCACCTGCTCTCGCCCCAGGTCGGGCTGGACACCCACACCGAGGACGTCGTCCGGCTGATCGAGCTGCTGGACCTGCGCGACGTCGTGCTCGTCGGGCACAGCTACGCCGGCCACGTGATCAGCATGGTCGCCGACCGGGTGCCCGAGCGCATCCGCCGGCGGGTGTTCCTGGACGCCTTCGTGGGGTCGGACGGGGAGACCGCGGTCTCGCTGCAGCCGGAGACGGTGGCCCACCACTGGGCGGAGTCGGCGGCCGAGCAGGGCTTCGGCTGGCTGGTCCCGGTGCGGAAGCTGTCGGTGCTCGGGGTGACCGAGCAGGCCGACGTCGACTGGCTGACCCCGCGGCTGACCGCGCACCCGTGGAAGACCTACACCGACCCGCTGCGGCTCTCCGGTGCCGCCGACGGGGTGCCGGCCGCGTTCATCGAGTGCGTCAGCTGGATGCGGGTGTTCCAGTCGCAGGCCGACCGGGCACGGGAGCGCGGCTGGCCGGTGCACGAGCTGGAGACCGGGCACGAGGCGATGGTGACCGCGCCGAAGGCGCTGGCCGACGTGCTGCACGAGCTGGCCTGAGCGGGGAGGAGACCTGCAGATGGAGTTCCTGGTCCGGTCGGAGAACCGGTTGCCCGCCGACTTCCCGCCCGAGCGGCGGGCGGAGCTGCGCGCCGGTGAGCGGGCGCGCGCGGTCGAGCTGCGCGAGGCGGGCGTGCTCAAGCGGCTGTGGCGGGTGCCCGGTCGCAACGCCACCGTCGGCCTCTACGAGGCGGCCGACCCGGCCGAGCTGCACGACGCACTGATGTCGCTGCCGATGGCCCCCTGGCTCGACGTGCACGTCGAGGCGCTGGCCACCCACCCGCAGGAGCGCACGTGAACGGCACCGGCACGGACACCAGCAGGGAGCACGGCCGACGGGCGAGGAGGCCCTCATGACCACCGAACAGTCCAGCGCACCACCGCGGCCGAAGATCGACGTGCCGGGCACGCCGATCTTCGACGGCGCCACCAGTCGGCGCGGGTTGAAGATGAACAAGCTGTTCATGAGCCTGCGCACGAAGGAGGCCCGGGACCGCTTCCTGTCCGACGAGCCGGCCTACTGCGCGGAGTTCGGGCTCACCCCCGAGCAAACGCGCGCGGTCACCGAGCGGGACTGGCAGGCGATGATCGACCTCGGCGGGAGCATCTTCTACGTCTACAAGCTCGCCATGATGGACGGGCGTTCCATGCAGTACCTCGGCGGTGTGTTCACCGGGATGACCGAGGACGAGTTCAAGGCGGCGCTCGCCGCGGGAGGGCGGTCCTGATGGCCGAGGTGATCTGGGGGCTGGCGACCTCGCACGTGCCGTCCATCGGCGCGGCGATGGACCGGGACAAGACCCAGGACGACAACTGGAAGCCGCTGTTCGACGGCTACCAGCCGGCCCGTGAGTGGCTGGCCGAGCACAAGCCCGACGTGGCGATCGTGATCTACAACGACCACGCCAACGGCATCGACCTGGACATCGTGCCGACCTTCGGCATCGGCACCGCCGAGCGCTACCCGGTCGCCGACGAGGGCTTCGGCCAGCGGCCGGTGCCCGAGGTGGTCGGCCACCCCGACCTCTCCCTGCACCTGCTGGAGAACCTGGTCGACGAGGGCTTCGACCTCACCGTCTTCCAGGAGCTGGAGGTCGACCACGGCCTGACCGTGCCGCTGTCGGTGTGGACGCCGGACCCGGGGGAGGCGTGGCCGTGCCCGGTCGTGCCGCTGCTGGTCAACGTCATCCAGTACCCGCAGCCGACCGCCGCGCGCTGCTACGCGCTGGGGAAGGCGCTGGGCCGGGCGATCCGGAGCTTCCCCGAGGACGTCACGGTCGGGGTGCTGGGCACCGGTGGCATGTCCCACCAGCTGGCCGGTGCGCGGGCGGGGTTCATCAACTCCGACTTCGACCGGCAGTTCCTGGAGGAGATCCAGACGGACCCGGAGAAGCTGGCGGCGCTGTCCCGCGAGGACTACGTGCGGCTCGCCGGCTCCGAGGGCATCGAGATGATCATGTGGCTGATCATGCGCGGTGCGCTGAACGACGACGTCACGCGGGTGCACGACACCTACTTCGTGGCGGCGTCGAACACCGCGGCGGCGCTGGCGCTCTTCGAGAACAAGGTGCTCCAGCCCGCCTGACGTCGGCGGCGCACCCGTCGCGCCTCCCGACACCGAGCCCGGTCCCGCGTCGCGGGGCCGGGCTCCGTCGCGTGCGGGGGTGGTGGTCGGGTGCGGGGGTGGTGGCGGGTGCGGGTCACCGGCGCCATGAGCTCGCCGCGCCGCGGACACGCGGCGTTCGCCGGAGATTCGTCGTCCCCGATCCATTGACTTCCCCCGAAGTGGTGAGCTTCACTTCGGTCGGCGCGGTACCGGAAAGTTTCGATAACCGCCCGGGATCCATCCGGAAGCACAGTGGCTGCGCGATCCATCCCGAGGAGAACACGAGCACATGAGACAACGACGTCTGGTTGGCGGAGCAGCGATGCTCGGCCTGGTGGCGGGGGCCGGCGTGGTCGCCGCGCCCGCGGCCACCGCCGCACCGACCACGGTGCACACCACCGGCTTCGAGACCGGCACCGACGGCTGGTTCGGCCGCGGCGCCGCCCAGGTGGCGGTCAGCACCGAGGAGGCCCGTACGGGCGAGGCGAGCCTGGCGGTCACCGGCCGCGGCGACGCCTGGCACGGCCCGGGCCTGGACGCCCGGTCGTTCATGCCGGCCGGGAGCTACACCATCGAGGGCTGGGTCAAGCTGCCCGCGGGCTCCGGCGAGGACCTGGTGACGCTGAGCATCGCCCGGACGCCGACCGGGGGCAGCGCCGCCTACGACTCCGTGGCCTTCCAGGTCGCGGTCTCCGACAGCAGCTGGACGAAGGTCAGCGGCACCTACGAGTTCGCCGGCGCCGTCAGCCAGCTCGAGCCGTACTTCGAGAGCCCCGACGCCACCCAGGCCTTCTTCGTCGACGACGTGACCATCGCCGGCGAGGCGGCCGCGCCGCAGGAGCCGGGCACGCTGGCCCCGCTGGCCACCGACTTCGAGGACGGGCTGCAGGGCTGGGGCCCGCGCGGTGACGCCCGGGTCGAGCGCACGACCTCCGACGCCCACAGCGGGTCGGCCAGCCTGCTGGCCACCAACCGGCTGCAGAACTGGCAGGGCCCGGCCGTCGACGTCACCCGCAACCTGGCCGTCGGCCAGACCGTGCAGGTGACCGTCTGGGCCAAGCTGGCGCCCGGCGAGGGCTCGGCGTCGCTGCGCGCCTCGATCCAGCGCAACCGCGGCACGCAGACCAACTACGAGAACATCGGCGGCGCCAGCGCGGTCGTCACCGATGCCGAATGGACCCGGCTGCGTGGCACCTACACCCTCGGGGCGCCGATCGACTCGGCGCAGCTGTACGTCGAGGGCGACGCGAACACGAGCTTCCTGATCGACGACGTCACCGTCGCCCCGTTCGCCGAGACGCCGATCCAGGACGTCCCGGCGCTGCAGGACGTGCTCAGCGACCAGGGCTTCGAGCACGTCGGCGTGGCCATCGACTCCCGGGAGACCGTGGGCCGGGCCGCCCAGCTGGTGACCAAGCACTACGGCGCCATCACGCCGGAGAACGACGGCAAGCCCGAGGTCGTGCAGCCCACCGAGGGGAACTTCGACTTCACCAACCTCGACCGGCTGCTGGACTTCGCCGACGCCAACGACGTCGACGTCTACGGCCACGTGCTCGCCTGGCACTCGCAGACCCCGGCCTGGTTCTTCAAGGACGGCGACCGCGACCTGACCAGCAGCCCCGCCGACCAGGCCCTGCTGCGGGCCCGGCTGGAGGCGCACATCAAGGGGATCGCCGACCACATCGACGCCCGGTACCCCGACGGCGACTCACCCGTCTGGGCCTGGGACGTGGTCAACGAGGTCATCAACGACGGCGCCAACGCCAACCCGCACGACATGCGGGACAGCCGCTGGTTCCAGGTGCTCGGCGAGCAGTTCGTCGACGAGGCGTTCCGGCTCGCGGACCGGTACTTCCCGGACGCCGCACTGTTCATCAACGACTACAACACCGAGATGCCGGAGAAGCGGGCCGACTACCTCGAGCTGGTCCGCAGCCTCATCGAGCGCGGCGTGCCGATCGACGGCGTCGGCCACCAGGTGCACGTGGACTTCGCCCGCCCGGTGCAGTGGGTGGGCGACTCCCTCGCCGGTGTGGAACGGCTCAGCGCCGAGACCGGCCGCCCGCTGCTGCAGGCGATCACCGAGCTCGACGTGAGCGACTCCAAGGAGAACAACGGCGCCGACGTCAGCAACGGCACGGTGCCGCAGCACGCGCCGGCCTACGCCGACGACGCCGACGCGGCCGCCGAGCTGGGCTACTACTGGCGTGACCTGTTCTCGGTGTTCCGCGAGTACTCCGGGTCGATCGAGTCGGTGACCGTGTGGGGCATCAGCAACGCCCGGAGCTGGCTGCGCACCTGGCCGGCGGCCCGCCCCTGGGAGCAGCCGACCCCGTTCGACGACGACCTGCAGGTCACCCCGGCCTACTGGGGCATCGTCGACCCGAGCCGGCTGCCGGCCCGTCCGGCGGACGTCTCGCCGCCGCGGATCGCCGCCAAGGACCCGGTGCTGGCCACCTCCACGGGCGTCGACGGCGCGACGGTGACCTACACCCCACCGGTCACCGGGGACACCCGGGACGGCGCGATCGTGCCGACCTGCGACACGCCCTCGGGCGCGCTGTTCCCGATCGGCAGCACGACGGTCACCTGCACCGCCGCCGACGCGACCGGGAACGTGGCCACGCCGGGATCCTTCGACGTGGTGGTCACCCCACCGGCCACCACCACGCGGCTCTACCAGCAGATCAACAACGGGCCGGTCGTGCGGGCGAACGTCAAGCAGACCGTCCAGCTGGTCGTGCAGTTCGGCAACAAGGGCAAGGGCGTGCTGCTGGGCGACAGCTTCCAGTACTCCTGCACCCAGACCGCCGGGTCGCCGATGACGCTGCAGCTGGCCCCCGGGTCGGCCCGGCAGGTCGGCAACCGCGACTACCCAGCCGGCCAGAACGCCAACTTCACCCTGCGCGGCAACCCCACGCAGGTCGGGACGGCGTCGTTCGACTGCACCCTGTCGATGACCGACTCCTTCGGGGCGCCGGTGACCGCGACCACCTCGGTCACCATCGACGTCCGGAAGTGACCGCGCGGGCCTGAGAGCCCACCGCACGCAGCCGGCCCCCGTCCACCCCAGGTGGACGGGGGCCGGTCGCGTTCCCGCGGAGCCGGTCAGCGGCGCCGCCCTCGGCGGAACCCGGCGAGGGACGAAGGGGCCGGTCCACCCGGTCCGGCGCCGCTCGGGACCTTGGGCCCGTGTCCCGTGCGGTCGACAGCCCCTAGCGTGGGAGGTCGCACGCTCGGAGACACCGGAGCGGGAGAGGCAGGCAGCTGGTGACCACGGACGCGGCGACCACCCCGGTGCGGGTGTTCCTGCTCGACGACCACGAGATCGTCCGGCGCGGCGTCGCCGACGTGCTGGAGACCGACCCCGGGATCACCGTCGTGGGGGAGGCGAAGAACGCTGCGGAGGCGCTCGCCCGGGTGCCCGCGCTCCGCCCCGACGTCGCGGTGCTCGACGTGCGGCTGCCGGACGGTGACGGGGTCAGCGTCTGCCGCGAGCTGCGCTCCACGATGCCCGGCCTCAAGGTCGTCATGCTGACCAGCTACAGCGACGACGAGGCGCTCTTCGAGGCGATCATGGCGGGCGCATCGGGCTACCTGCTGAAGCAGATCCTCGGCCAGGACCTGGTCTCCGGGGTGCGCACCGTGGCCGGGGGCGGGTCGCTGCTGGACCCCACCGCCGCCGCGGCCGTGATGGAGCGCATGCGCCGGGCCGCCGAGCCGAGCGGCCCGCTGGCCAAGCTCAGCGACCAGGAACGCACCGTGCTGGAGCTCATCGGCGAGGGGCTCACCAACCGGCAGATCGGCGAGCGGATGTTCCTGGCCGAGAAGACCGTGAAGAACTACGTGTCCCACCTACTGGCCAAGCTCGGCCTGGAGCGGCGCACCCAGGCGGCCATCCTCGCCACCGAGCTGCGCGGCACCCCGGGATCGGCGCAGCCGCGCTGATCCCCCCGCCCCTCGTCCGGTGCCGGTCAGGCGCCGGCGAGGGGGGCGGTGGCCGCCGGGACCGCGGCCCCCAGCGAGATGCGCCGGCCGCGGAGCAGAGTCGTGCCGATCGCCACGTAGCAGGGGTCGTCGGCCGGCGCCCAGGCCCGGGCGCCGGCCGCGTCCAGCGCCGCCACCTCCGCGGGATCGCTGATCAGCCGGAAGGCACCCACCACGGTCACGTTCCACCCGGTGCGGTCGGTCCGGTCGTGCTCGTCGACCTCGAAGGCGACGACCGCACCGCGGCTCGCGGCGGCCACCTTGCTGCCGCGGCGGGTGGGGATCACGATCTCGGCCCCCACGACGGCGAAGGAGACCGGCTGGATCGCCGGCAGGGCGCCCTCGGTGTAGGCGATCCGCCCGATGGCGGCGGTCGCCAGCAGCCGTCGGCACTCCGCGTCGGCGAGCACCTCGAGCACACGGTCGGTCACCTGGGTCGGCACGGGCTTCCTCCTGCACGGGGATCCTGATCGTGCTGCGCACGATCGTCTGCCGTCCCACTGTGCCCGCGCCCGTGGACCGCCGCTCGGGTCCTGGGTCCTGATCTGGACCGGCCGGGCCCGCCGCCGGTCAGCCGTGGCCGGGGACCGGCAGCGGCGCGCACCAGCGCAGCCGGGTGCCGCCCTCGGGCAGCGCCGCCACGTCGCTGTCCCCGCCCCACCGGCGGGCCCGCTCCTGCATGTTGCGCAGGCCGCTGCGGGCCACGGTGGGGTCGATGCCCCGCCCGTCGTCGAGCACCTCGAGGACCACCTCGTCGGCCACGTCGAGCGTCACGGTCACGTGCCGGGCGCCGGAGTGCTGGGCGGCGTTGCTGACGCCCTCCCGCACCACGGCCTCGACGTCGACCGCCAGCTCACCGGTGACCAGGTTGTCGACCGCACCGGACATCCGCACCGTCGGGTGCAGGCCGTCGCCGGTGCCCTCGGTGACGATGTCCAGCACCCGCCGGCGGAGGCTGTCGGCGTGCTCGGCGACATCGGTGGTGTGCAGGTCGAAGATCGTGGTCCGGATGTCGCGGACCGTCTCGTCCAGCTGGTCGATCACCCCGCGCAGGCGCTGCTGCACGCCGGGGTCGCGGACCCGGCCGGTGGCCGCCTGCAGGCTGAGCCCGGCGGCGAACAGCCGCTGGATCACGTGGTCGTGCAGGTCCCGGGCGATCCGGTCGCGGTCCTCGTAGACGTCGAGCTGGCGGGCCACCTGCTGGCGGACCGCCATGTCCAGGGCGAGGGCCACCTGGTCGGCGAAGGAGCTGATCAGCGGGCCCAGGGTCGGGTCGAAGGGATCGCGCCCACCGCGGCGGCAGGCGATCAGCACCGCGGTCTGGCTGTCGACCCCGCGCAGCGGCACGGCGATGACCGGGCCCCACGGCTGCGCGGCCGGCCCGGCGGGGTCGAGCCCCGAGACGTCGAGGGTGACCACGCCGTCGGCCTGCGCGACCGCGGCCAGGACCGGGCTGTCGGCCGGCGTCAGGCCTCTGCCGGTCAGGTCGTGGAGGTCCTCACCGCGCTGGGCCTGTACCTCGAGGTGGTCGGCGCCGTCGGCGGCGCGGACCAGCCAGGCGCCGTCGGCGGCGGTGAGCTCGGCGACCCGGTCGACCACCAGCTGGAAGGACGCCTCGGGGGAGAGGCCGCCGAGCAGTGCGGCGCGGACGTCGGCGACGGCGGTCAGCCAGCGCCGGCGGACCTCGCCCTCGGCGTAGAGCCGGGCGTTGTCGATCGCGATGCCGGCGGCGCCGGCGAGCGCGGTGAGCACCGCCTCGTCTTCGGCGGTGAAGGCGCCGTCGCGCTTCTCGGTCATGTAGAGGTTGCCGAACACCTCGCCCCGGATCAGCACCGGGACGCCGAGGAAGCTGCGCATCGGCGGGTGGTGCGGCGGCATGCCCACCGAGGCCGGATGGGTGCTCAGATCGGTGATGCGCAGCGGCCGCGGATCGGTGATCAGCTGCCCGAGCACGCCCTTGCCCTCGGGGAGGTGCCCCATCCGGGCCGCCAGCTCCTCGTCGATGCCGACGGTGATGAACGCGCCGAGCCCACCGCTGGGCCGCAGCACCCCCAGCGCGCCGTACCGCGCGTCGACCAGCCCGGTGGCTGCCTCGACGATCTGGCGGAGGGTGGCGTCCAGGTCCAGGCCGCTGGAGACGCTGAGGAAGGCGTCGAGCAGGTCCTGCACCCGCTCCTGCGAGCGGGCGACGGCGGCGAGCCGCTCCTGCACCTCACCGAGCAGCTCGGTCAGCCGCATGCCGGCCAGCGGCGAGGGGGCCGCCGGCGCGGGATCGGTGGCGTCGGTGCGGGGCGCGCGGCTGCTCATCACGCCCAGATTGGCACTGCTCCCGCGGGGAGAGCAGCCCGGGGTTCGGGCGCGGCGCGCAGCCGACGGCCCCGGCGGCCGCGGCCAGGTCGCTCCCGGAGCTCACCGGCACGATGAGCTCCTGCCCGGAGAGCAGGTAGGTGACCGGCTGCAGCACCGGCAGCGCGCCGTCGGTGAACGCGATGCGGCCCAGGTCGCGGGTGGCCAGCAGCCGCAGGCGCTCGGATGCCCGCAGCACCTCCAGCTCCCGGTCGGGGTCGGGGTCGGCGGAGAACACGTCGTTCGCCGGCCCCGGTCAGCCGTCGCCGCGGACGGGGGACACGGGTGAGCGCGGCCAGGCCGGGCCGCGTGGGGCCGAGCCGGTCGGGGAACACCCGGTGCTCGCGGGCGGTGAGCGAGCGCAGCGCGCCGCTGCGCCTGCCCCGTCAGCCGGCGGTGGTGGAGGAGACGCGCCACCTCGGGGCGAAGGTCCCCGATCGGGATGCCCTAGCGCCCTCCGGGGCGGGACGGGGCCGACCGGGCGCCGGAGTCCCGGCCGGGGCCCGCGTCGGCGGGGGCGTCGTCCAGGTCGACGACGACGGCGATGACCCCCGGGACCGTCCGGGCCAGGGTGGACAGCGCCCGGTCCAGCACCTCGGGACCACCCGTCCCGTCGCCGGTCGCCGGACGGCGCCGCCCGGGTCGGCGCACGGTGACGACCCCGTCGGCGGCCGCCACCGACCAGCCGTCGCCCTCCCCGGTGTAGGCCTCGACCAGCCGCTGCACGTCGCCGGCGATCTCGTCGTCGGACCGCACCAGCGTGCGCAGCAGGTCGCGTCGGCTGAGGATGCCGACCAGCCGCTCGCCGTCCACGACCGGGGCGCTGCGCAGCCGGCGGTCGACGAAGAGCCGGGCCACGTCGGCGACGTCCGCCGTGGCCGGCACGCTCACCACCGGGGAGGTCATGACCCCCTGGACCAGCAGCGGCGGCGGGGCGTGCTCCGGTTCGCGGACCATGTGCAGCCGCGGGTCCTGCGGCAGGCGGCTGCGCAGCACGTCGGCCTCGGCCACGATGCCGACGACGGCGCCCCCCTCGTCCACGACCGGGAGCGCCGCGTACCCGTGCCGGGCCATGATCTCCGCGGCCTGCTTCGCCGACGCCTCCGGCGTCACGGTGACCACGTCCCGGGTCATCAGGTCCCTGGCCTGCACGGCGGCTCCCTCCCTCGCGGAGCTCCCATGCTCGTGCAGGGCGGTGGTCCCCGCCAGGGCCGGATGGCTGCGCTCGGGGGACCACGGCGGGTGTCCAGCAGGCACGATCGGCTGCACCAACCCGCCGGGCGGCCGCGCCCGCGGCGAGCGAAGCGAGAGGAGCCAGAGATGGACCACCAGGAGGAGCGGTGCTGCGCGCAGCAGGTGGGGGACGTGGTGGTCGGGGACGTCGCCGTCCGCCGGGTGGCGTCCGGGGCCACGGCGACCGGTGGGCTCGCGGTGGGGAGCTGGGCGGTGGGCGCGCTCGCCGTCGGCTCGTTCGCCGCCGGTGGCCTGGCGGTGGGGGCGCTGGCGATCGGGCTGCTGCGGATCGGCCGGTTGAGCGTCCGCCGGGCGGAGTTCGGCGAGCTGCGGGTCGGCAGCCTCCAGGTGGGGGGCCGGACGATCGCGTGACCGGCCGGTGCCGCCCGGTCAGCGGCGGGCGGCCTCGAGCTCGGCGAGCGTCGGCGGGTCGGCGCCCGGCCGGGTGCAGGCGAGCGCGGCGACCAGTGCCGCGTCGTCCAGCAGCGCGACGAGGTCGGGCTCGGGGAGGTCGAGCAGCGCCGCCCGGTCGAGCACGCCGGTGCGCACCAGGCCGGCGAACAACCCGGCGGCGAGGCTGTCCCCGGCGCCCACGGTGTCGGCCACCGGCACGCGCGGCACCTCCCGGCGCAGCAGCGGGCCGCCGGGCCGGGCGGCCCGCAGCGGCCGCCCGCCGTCGGTGACCAGCACCAGCGCCGGCCCTTCGGCCGCCCAGCGGGTGGTGGCCTCGTCCAGGTCGGCGCCGGGCTCCAGCCACGCCAGGTCCTCGGCGCTGACCTTGACCACGTCCGCCGTCCGCCGCAGGCCGGTGACCCGCGCGCGGACGGCGTCCGCGTCGTCGGTCAGGGTGGGCCGGACGTTGGGGTCGAAGCTGACCAGCGCCCTCCCGTCGGCCCGCACCCGGGCGACCAGCCCGGCGATGGCGTCGGACCCGGGCGGCGTCCAGCTGGAGATCGACCCCACGTGCACGATCCGGGTGCCGGCCGGCCAGACCCGGGCCAGCTCCTCGGCGGTCCACTGCCAGTCGGCCGCGCCCCGGGTGTGGAACGAGTAGCTGCCCGACCCGTCCTCGGCCAGCGCGACCACCGCCAGGCTGACCGGCTCCTCGGCGGGGAGCATCGCGTCGGTGGCCACTCCGTTGCGCGCGGCGTGGTCGCGCAGCAGCTCCCCGAAGGGCCCGGCGCCCACCCGCGCCATCAGGTGGGTCGGAGCGCCGAGCCGGGCGGCGGCCACCGCGACGTTCAGCGCGTTGCCGCCGGGGAAGGCGGTGTACCGCGGCGGAGGAGGAGCGGAGGGCCGGGTGCCCGGTGCGGCGGTGTCCCCGACCCCGGCCGGCGCGGACGGAGCGGCCGGGATCAGGTCCACGACCAGCTCCCCGCAGACGGTGATCACCGCCACACCGTAGCTCCGTGCGGAGGAGTCAGCCGAGCGAGGCGATCAGGTCGCGGCAGGCCTGCTCGCAGCGGCGGCAGGACTCGGCGCAGACCCGGCAGTGCTCGTGCATCTCGGCGTGCCGCGCGCACTCGTCGCCGCAGGCCCGGCAGGCGGCGGCGCAGGCCTCCAGCACGGCGCGGGTCAGGTTGGCGTCGTAGCCGGTGTGCCGGGAGAGCACCCGGCCGGTCGTCTCGCAGACGTCGGCGCAGTCGGCGTTCGTGCGGATGCAGGTGGTCAGCTCGGCGACCATGTCCTCGCTGAGACAGGCGTCGGCGCAGGCGGTGCAGGCCTGGGCGCACTCGACACAGGCCTCGATGCAGGCGAGCAGCTTCTCCCGGTCGATCCCGCCGAGGTCCTTCGGGTAGGTGTCCAGCATCTGCGCGGCGACGGTCATGCGGTCCTCCTGGTGTCCGGAGCGGTACGGCCGGCGGACGCCGGCCGCGGGGATCCCGGCTGCGCTACCCCGTCCGGCCGGGGATCCACCTTTGCGATCGGGTGACGGATCGCCACATGCGCGACGTGGGGCTTCCCGGACGCCGCCCCACCGCTCAGGGTGGACGCATGGTCTCCGTCTGGGTACAGAGCGTGCACAACCTGCACTGCCCCCGATGCGACAGCCGGCTCGTCGAGCAGGCCGGGCGCTTCGCCGTCGCCGAACGGCCGTCGCCGGTCTACGTCGGCGAGGTGGGCACCCTGCAGTGCCCGGAGGGGCACGTCCTCCCGCCGCGCGACGTCCTCTACGCGCACCGCGAGCAGCGCGGCCTGCCGCGTGCCGCCCCGGTGTCCGAGGTCGACGCGCCCTCGGCGGAGCGTCCGCTCATGATGGTGGAGCGGTGAGCAGCGGGGCGTAGTCGTCCGCGGTCAGGGGCGCAGAGGTCAGCGCACCGGAGGGCAGCGGTGCTTCGACCGGGAGCCCGTTGCGGCTCAGCAGCACCGCGTCCACCTCGGCCAGGCTGGTCGCGGTCAGCACGATCTGCGCGACGGTGCGCCGGCTGTCCCGCCCCGACGGCGCATCGGCGTCGTCCTCGAACGCGATCGTCGCCGTCGACCCGGAGAGGTCGGCCAGCGACAGCTCGGTACCCGGCGGCAGCGCGGTGGACAGCTGGTCGTCGCGCTCCGCCCGGGTCGGCCCCTCGGTGAGGTCGCCGAGCAGGTCGGCCAGCCGGTCGGCGGTCCCGCCGTCGGGGACCTCGCGCGGCCGGGGGACCAGCACGTCCGACGGGGCCACGAGGTAGACCTGCGGCTGCTCGACGCCGGGCTGCGCCGGCACGGCCGACGACGGCGGCGTGCTGGGGGACGCGAGGGCCGAGGGCACCTGGGAGCTCGGGATCGCCTCCGGCGGCCCGCCGGTCGGCACCCCGCAGGAGGTCAGCGCGAGGGGCACCGCGATGGCGACGGCGGTGAGCGGTGCCGGCACCCTCCGGCGCGGCGCCCTCCTGTCCTGCGCCCTCCTGTCCTGCGCCCTCACGACGACGCCGCCGGCAGCGCGATGCTGAACCGGGCCCCACCGGCGGGGCTGGGTGCGCACCAGGCGGCGCCCCCCAGGTAGGTGGCGGTCTCGGCGACGATCGCCAGCCCCAGCCCGGCTCCGGGCAGGGACCCGCGGGCGGCGCGGGGGCCGCGGGCGAAGCGCTCGAAGACCCGTTCCCGGTCCTCGGCGGCCACGCCCGGCCCGGCGTCGTCGACGTGCAGCACGACGGAGGCCCCGAGGCGCTGCACCTGCACCGCGCTGATCCCGCCCGCGTGCCGCTCGGCGTTCTCCACCAGGTTCCGCACGGCCCGCTCCAGCGGGAGCTTGCGGGCCAGCACCGTCGTGCTCAGGTCGTCGTCGGCGGTCGTGAGCAGGTCGACCGGATGGCCGGTGCGCTCGAGCACCTCGCGCACCAGCGCCGTGACGCTGACCACGGGCGGGGCCGCCCCGGACGACGCGTCGCCGGGGGTGTCCCGCGCGTTGTCCAGCTTGGCCAGCTCGAGCAGGTCGTCGAGCGTGCGGCGGAACCGGTCCAGCTCCGACTGCACCAGCGCCAACGCCTCCCGTCCGCGCGGGGTGAGGTCGTCGCGCCGGCCGGCCAGCACCTCCACGGTGGTCACCAGGCTGGTCAGCGGGCTGCGCAGCTCGTGGCTGACGTCGCCGACGAAGCGGGCGTCCCGGTCGATCCGGGCGGAGAGCGCGTCGACCATGCTGTTGAAGCTCCCCACGATCGCGACCAGGTCGGGGTCGTCGGTGGGCGGCAGCCGGGTGGTCAGGTCGCCCCCGGCGATCGCGGTGGCCGCGCCGGCCACCTGCTCCAGCGGCTGCACCGCCCGGCGGCTGGCCCAGCTGCCGAACGCCGCGCCGGCAAGGGTGGCGGCCCCCGCGCCGGCGGCCAGCACCGCCCCGAGGGTGCGCAGCGAGAGCTCCAGCTCGGTGAGGGTGGACACCTCGTAGAACTCCACGTCGGTGCCGGGCAGCGCGGCGCCCACGATGAGCCGCGGGCCGACCTGCGAGCGGGTGCGGGCGGTGGCCGGTTCACCGTCGGCCACCTGCTCCTGCAGCGCCGCCGGGACGTCGCGCGCGCCGACCTCCAGGCTGGAGGAGTACCAGGCGCCGCCGCTGCGCACGACCACGTCGGCACCGCCGGAGGGCACCAGGTCGCCGAGCACGTCACCGACCTCCGTACCGGCGGTGGACAGCCGGCTGCGCAGCAGGCTGGCGTCGGTGAGGGCCTGCCGGACGGCGGAGCGCTCCCGCTGGTCGAGCAGGTAGTTGCGGGCCAGCACGAAGGTGGTGACCACCAGGACGGCGGAGACCAGCAACGTGCCCGCGGCGAACCCCAGCACGATCCGGGCGCGCAGGCCCCGCGGGCGCTGCGCCCACCTCACTGCACGTCCAGACTCACTGCACGTCCAGCCGGTACCCCAGCCCGCGCACGGTGACGACGACCTGGGGGTTCCCCGGGTCCAGCTCGATCTTGGTGCGCAGCCGCCGTACGTGGACGTCGACGATCCGCTCGTCGCCGAAGAAGCCGTGCTCCCAGACCCGGCTGAGCAGGTCCTGGCGGCTGAGCACCCGGCCCGGCACCGCCGCCAGCTCGCAGAGCAGCCGGAACTCGGTCAGGGTGAGGGCCAGTTGCTCCTCGCCCCGGTGCACCGTGCCGCGCTCCTGGCGCAGCACCAGCGGCGCCGCCGCGTAGGAGTCCAGCACCACCTCGGCAGTGGTGGCCTCCGCCGCGCCCGGCCGGGGTGCAGCGCTGGACACCCGGCGGCGCAGGGCGCGCAGCCGGGCGGTGACCTCCTTGAGCTGGAAGGGCTTGGTCACGTAGTCGTCGGCGCCGGCCTCCAGCGCGGCCACGATGTCGTGGGTGTCGGCGCGGGCGCTGACCACGATGATCGGCAGGTCGTGCTCCCGCCGGACCTCGCGGATCACCGCGAAGCCGTCCATCGCCCCGAGCATGAGGTCGACGAGCATGAGGTCGGGGACGGCGACGGCGACACGGCGGACCGCGTCCTCGCCGTCGACGGCCTCCTCGACCAGGTAGCCCTCGTCCTCCAGGGCCCAGCGGAGCGCGGTGCGGATGTGGTCGTCGTCCTCGACGACGAGGAGACGCGGCGGCACGCGGGACATGCTGCCACGCGCCCGGCGGGCAGCGCCCCCGCAGTGGGGTCGTCATCGGATCGCAAACGAACGGATGGGGCGATCGTCACCCTCCGCAGGCAGGCTGAGCTCTGACCGCACCGAGCCCGCGGCGGCCCGAGGAGGACCGGATGACCACCAGCACCGCAGCCCGGCAGACGTCCGCCCGACCGGACGAGCGCGCCGGAGACGAGCGGTTGGTCCACCTCTGCGAGAAGGACGTCTGCGACGGGCTGGCCGATGTGCGCTGGCTGCTGCACCAGGCGCTCCTCGGCGGTGCGCGGCGGATCGTCGTCGACCTCACCGAGGTGCCGCACCTGGCCAGCCCGGCGCTGGCCAGCTTCCTGTGGGCGCACCGCATCTGCCGGGCCCGCGGAGGTGCCGTGGTGCTGCGCGGCGCCGACCGGCGCACCCAGGACGTCCTGCGCCGCACCGGACTGCAGCACGTGCTGCACGTCGAGCCGCGCCGCTCCCGGGTCGCCGCGTGATCCGGCCGGTGCACGAGCCGGAGACCGCCTACCTGCAGTTCGTCGACGCCCAGGCCGGGGCGATCCGGGCCGGCGGCCGGCTCAGCGTGCAGGGCGCCGACCTCATGCGCGGCGCCGTGCTGGTGCTCCAGGGTCGCGGTCACCGGCGGGTGACCCTGGATCTGGAGGGGGTGCAGGACGTCGACGACGACGGCCTGCACGCCCTCCGCTCGCTGCAGGACGCGATGTCGGCCACCGGCCGGGAGCTGGTGCTGCTGCACCCGCCCGCCGGGGTGGGCGCGCGGTGAGCGCCCGGCGGAGCTGCCCCGGCTGCGGGGCGCACGACCCCGAGGAGGTGCCGGACGCCGGCGACGACCCGGGTTGGTGGTCGCGGCTGCGCTGCCGCGACTGCCGCTACGAGTGGGCCGCCGGCGCCTGACCGCCCGGGTCGGGCGCCGACTCGGCGACCACCACGTCTGGGGCGCGGCCGTCCGCGGTAGGTGCCGGCGCGGGCAGATCCGCCTCGTCGGTGACCGCCTCACCGCGGGCCACCATCCCGGCCACGTCCGAGAGCGGGATCTCCTTGATCAGCAGCGCCAGCACCAAGGCGATGCCGAACGCGGGGAGCAGGTAGCCGAACACCGGCGCCAGCGAGTCCGCGTAGGCGGCGACGATCGCCTCGCGCAGCGGCTCACCGGCGGCCTGCACCGCGGAGGGCACGAGCGTGTCGGGGGAGACGATCCCGGCCGCCGCGGCCTCCTGGGCGTTCGCGGCCAGGGCGCCACCGAGGTTCTCGGCCAGCCGGCTGGTGAAGATCGTGCCGAACACCGCCACGCCGAGGGTGGCGCCGACCTCGCGGAAGTAGTTGTTGGTCGCCGTCGCCGAGCCGATGTCGCGGGCCGAGACCGCGTTCTGCGCGACCAGCACCACGATCTGCATGATCAGGCCCAGGCCGAGCCCCATGACGAACAGCTGCATGCCGACCACCCACACCGGCGTCTGGCCACTGAGCGTGGTCATCCACGCCATCGCCGCGGCGACGGTCGCCACCCCGATCACCGGGAACACCTTGTAGCGGCCGGTGCGGGTGATCGCGATGCCCGAGCCGATGGCGGTGAGGAACAGGCCGCCCATCATCGGCAGCATCAGCAGGCCCGAGTTCGCCGCCGAGGTGCCCGAGGCCATCTGCAGGAAGGTCGGCACGAAGGCCACCGCGGAGAACATCCCCAGCCCGACGGCTCCGCCCAGGGCTGTGGCCACCACGAAGCTACGGCTGCGGAACAGTGACATCGGGATGATCGGCTGGGCGGCGCGCAGCTCGACCCGGACGAACGCGACGGCGGCGGCGACGAACAGCGCCATCAGCCCCAGCGTCCGCGGGTCGGTCCAGCCGTCGCTGCCACCGAGGTCGGTGAAGAAGATCAGCGACGCGGTGGCCGTCGACAGGGTGACCACGCCGAGCACGTCGACCGGCTCGGTGTTCCGCTTGCGCGGCAGAGCGAGGGCGAACCAGGCGACGACGAGCGCGGCCAGGCAGATCGGCACGTTGATCCAGAAGCACCACTGCCAGCCCAGGCTGGGGTGGTCGGTGAAGAACCCGCCGACCAGTGGCCCGGCCACCGCCGAGAGACCGAAGACAGCACCGAGTGGCCCCATGTACTTGCCGCGTTCCCGGGCCGGGACGATGTCGGCGATGATCGCCTGGGACAGGATCATCATGCCGCCGCCGCCGAGGCCCTGGACCCCGCGCCAGAAGACGAACGCGCCGAAGCTGGGGGAGAGCGCTGCGCCGACGCTGGCCACGGTGAACAGCCCGAGCGCGACCAGGAACAGCGTGCGCCGTCCGAACAGGTCGCCGAACTTGCCGTAGACCGGCATGACCAGGGTGCTCGCCAGCAGGTAGGCGGTGGTCACCCAGGCCATCTGGGAGACGCCGCCGAGGTCGCCCACGATCGTCGGCATCGCCGTGGAGATGATCGTCTGGTCCAGGCTGGAGACCAGCATGCCGGCGACGAGCGCGGAGAAGACGAGGTTGATCCGCCGTCGGGTCAGGACGATCGGCGGCGCGCCGGTGGGCGCGGGGGTCGCGGTGGACACGGGGCTCCTCGTGAGGGTCAGGGCGTGACGGGTGGACGGGGCGCGAGCGCGGCGACGTAGGCGGCCCGGGTCCGGTCGATGTGGTGGCGCAGGGGTGAGCCGTCCTCGGCGTCGATCCAGCTGCGACCGGCCAGGCGGAGCAGTGCCTGCGCGGTGGTGGCCAGCGCGGTGCATCCGAGGTCGGGCTCGGGCAGGCCGCGGCGGGCGGCCACCAGGGCGGCGATCTCCGCCTCGTGGGCGATCTCCCGGGCGATGTGGCCGGCCAGCAGCCGGGGCTCCTGCTGGGCGAGCTGCATCGCCTGCAGCAGGCTCTCCCGGCCCTGCTGCTCGATCAGCTCGGTCGGGTCGAGCAGCAGCAGCAGGTCGCTGAGCAGGTCACCGGTCGGGCCGCCGGCCAGGAAGGCGGCGCGTGCTTCCGGGCTGCCGGTGGACGGGTCGTCGCCGAGGAGGGCCGCCTCCTTGGACTCGAAGTAGTTGAAGAAGGTGCGCAGCGAGACGCCGGCGGCGGCGCAGACCTGCTCCACGGTGACGCCGTCGAGGCCGTGCTCGAGGGCGAGAGAGGTTGCGGCGGCCCGCAGCTGGCGGCGGGTGGCCGTCTTCTTCGCCTCGCGCAGCCCCGGGGTTTCTTGCACGTCATGCATTCTTGCACGGTGTGCAAGCAGTGGGGGTCGATGCCACCCGATCGGGGTGCCGGCGGCGCTCAGCCCAGCGTGCCGCTCCCGACGAGCGCGGTCACCACCCCGGCGCCGAGTCCGACGGCGAGCACCCCGACCGCACCGGCGGCCGCGGCGCCCCGAGCCCACGGGCGGTCGGGCGGTTCCTGCCCGCCGTCGTCCTGCTCGTCGTCCTGCCCGTCGTCCTGGTCGCCGGCGTCCTGGTCGTCGGCCCCGCCGTCGTCCTGGTCGTCGTCCTGGTCGTCGTCCCGGTCGTCGCCCCGGGACAGCGCGGGCACCAGCCACCGCAGGTAGTAGGCCAGGCTGAGCACGGTGTTCACCGCGGCGACCACCACCAGCCAGGTCAGGCCGCCGTCCCAGGTGGCGGTGAAGACGGTGAGCTTGCCGAGGAAGACCGCCGTGGGTGGCGTGCCGACCAGGCTGAGCAGGGCGATCACCAGCGCGGCGGCCTGCCCCGGGTGCCGGCGCGCCAGGCCCCGGGAGTCGGTGAGCGCCGTCGTCCGCGGGTCGCCGGCGAGCACCGCGAAGGCGGTGAGGTTGGTGACGGCGTAGCCGACGAGGTAGGTCAGCAGTGCGGGCACCGCCGCGTCGGTGGCGCCGACCACGGCCACCGGCATGAGCAGGTAGCCGACCTGGCTCACCGTCGACCAGCCCAGCAACCGGCGGGCGTCGGTCTGCCCGAGGGCGGCCAGGTTGCCCAGCGTCATGGTCACCGCGGCGAGCACCCCGACCAGCAGCGGCCACGGCAGCGGGCCGGGCAGCACGTCCACCAGCCGCACCATCGCGATCAGTGCCCCGACCTTCGGCACGGTGGTGAGGAAGGCCGCCGCGGCGGTGCCGGCGCCCTGGGTCGCATCGGGCACCCAGAAGTGCAGCGGCACCCCGCCGGCCTTGAACAGCAGGCCGCCGAGCACACCGATCGCCCCGACGGCGACCGCGGCCACCGGCGCACCGGCCAGCCCGCCGGCCAGGCCCGCGTAGCTGGTGCTGCCGGCCACACCGAAGAGCACGGTGCTGCCCAGCAGCAGGAGGATGCCCGACAGGGCACCCAGCAGGTAGGTCTTCAGCGCCGCCTCGGCGGCCCGGGCGCTGCGGCCCAGCCCGACCAGCGCGTACAGCGGGATGCTCGCCAGCAGGAAGCCGACCGCCAGCACCAGCAGGTCGTCGGTGGCCGCCAGGACCACCGCGCCGAGCGACCCGAGCAGCAGCAGCGTGTAGGTCTCGCTCTCCCGTGCCTGCCCGGCGAGCTCGTCCACCCCCAGGCCGATCACCAGCAGGGTCGAGGCGACGACCACCAGGCGGGCGATGCCGGTGGGGGTGTCGAGGACGAAGGCGCCGAACACCGTCCGCGCCGGGTCGCCCAGGGCCAGGGCCGCGGTCACCCCGGCGGCCAGGAGTGCGGCGACCGCCACCAGCCGGGCCACCCACTGCTGCTGCTGAGGCAGGAACGAGCCCGCCAGCAGGGTGACGACGGCGCCGGCGAGCAGGCAGATCTCCGGCAGCAGGGCCAGGGGGTCCTGGGCGATCACCGCGGCGCCCCCGTCACCGGCTCACCAGGTCCACGACGAGGGACGCGGCCGGGGCGATGACGTCCAGCAGCGGCCAGGGGGCGACGCCGATGGCCAGGGACAGGGCGAGCAGCCCGACGACCGGGGCCACCTGCACCGCCCGCACGTCGGCGAACCCGACCGAGCGCCCACGGGTCTCCCCGGTGAAGACCCGCTGCAGCGCGCGCAGGAAGAGCGCGGCGGTGAGCAGGATGCCCGGCAGCGCGACTGCCGCCCACGCCGTCGCCCCGATGCTGCCGGCGAAGATCTGGAACTCCGCGACGAACCCGCTGAAGGCCGGGATGCCCAGCGAGCCGAACGCGGCGACGGCGAACAGCCCGGCGAGGACCGGCGCGCTGCGGGCCAGTCCGCCGTACTCGCCCATCGCGTAGGTGCCCGTGCGGTCGTGCAGCACGCCGGCGAGCAGGAACAGTGCACCGGTGAGCAGGCCGTGGCTGACCATCTGGGTCACCGCGCCGGTGACCGCGAGCTCCCGTGCGGCCGTTCCGCTGCCGACCAGCCCGGCCGCGCCGACGGCCACCAGCACGTAGCCCATGTGGTTGATCGAGGTGTAGGCGATCATCCGCTTGAGGTCGGTCTGGGCCAGCGCGACCAGCGCGCCGTAGAGCACCGAGACGATGCCGACGGCGAGCACCACCCAGGCCGCGCCCTGCCAGGCGTCGGGCATCGCCGGCATCGCGATCCGGACGAACCCGTAGGTGCCCATCTTCAGCAGCACCGCGGCGAGCACCGCCGACCCGATGGCCGAGGCATCGGTGTGCGCCGGCGGGAGCCAGGTGTGGAAGGGCACGGTGGGCGTCTTGATCGCCAGCCCGACCAGCAGCGCGGCCAGCACGAACCCGCCCGCGACCGGGGAGTCGGCCAGCGGTGCGGCGGCGACCAGCTCGGGGATGTCGAAGGTGTGCGGGTCGGCGGCCAGGTACAGCCCGATGAAGCCCAGCAGCAGCGCCAGGCTGCCCAGGAAGGTGTAGAGGAAGAACTGCAGCGCCGAGCGGCCGGCCTGCCGGCCGTGCCCCCAGCCGGCGATCGCGGCGTACATCCCGACGATCGACAGGTCGAAGAAGAGGAAGAACAGGATGAGGTCCTGGGCCACGAACAGCCCCAGGCAGGTCGTCTGCAGGGCGAGGAACAGCGCGGCGAGCTTCCGCGGCCGCCGCTGCTCGCGCAGCGAGTAGACCGCGCACGCGCAGAAGACGACGGCGGTGAGCGCCAGCAGCGGCAGGGACAGCCCGTCGACGCCGACGTGGTAGCTGCTGTTCACCGAGGGGATCCACCGCGCCCGCTCCTCGTAGGCGAGGCCGCCGTCGGCCGGCGTCTCGTAGCCCACGCACACGGCGATCACCAGGGCGAGGTCGGCGGCGGTCACCCCCACCCAGGTCCAGCGGGCGGCGCGGTCGGACACCCGCACGAGGGCGAGCGCCGCCGCAGCGACCAGCGGCAGGAACACGATCACGGTGAGCACGGGGGGACTACCTTCCGACCAGCAGGAGGGCCAGCGCGGCGGCGAGCACCACGGTGGCGAGGACGTAGTACTGGTGCAGCTGACCGGTCTGCGAGCGGCGCGCGACCGCCCCCAGCCGCCGGGTGCCGGCAGCCAGGGCGTGCACCAGCCGGTCGGGGCCGGCCAGGTCGGCGCGCAGCGCGGCACCGGCCAGCCGCACGGTCGACCGGCCGGCCCCGGCCGTGGCGGGGGCGAGCGCGCCGTCGTCGAACCGGCCCAGCGCGCCGGCGGTGCGCGACGTCGACCTGCCGGTGCCGGTGACGGCCCGGGCGAGCACCCGGTCGTCGAAGCGGGCGCAGGCCTCGGCCGCGCGCAGGACCGGCCGCACGACGAGCAGCTCGGTGGCCCGGGGCAGCGCCAGCCACCCCGCCAGCCAGCCGACCTGCTCCGCATGCCGCCAAGATGGCCATCCTGGCGAGGAGAGCAGCACGACGGCGACGGCGAGGGCGGCGGAGAGGGCCATCTCCCAGATCGCCGGGCCGGGGGCGTCGGTGTCGCCGAGGGCGCGGCGCAGCGCCTCGCCGACCGGCGGCAGGGCGAGCAGCCCCAGCACTGCGGCGCCCGCGGCGAGCACCACCAGTGGCGCCTGCTGCAGCCCGCCCACCCGGCGGGTGCCCTGCTCCTCGGTGTCGTAGGCGGCGTCGGCCGGCACCGGCCGCCAGACCAGCCACAGCACCTTGCCGGCGTAGCCGGCCGAGAGGGCGGCGGCCGCCAGGCCGACCAGGTACAGGGCCAGGGACTCCTCCCGCGCACCGGCGAGCACCGCGTCCTTGGTGGCCCATAGCGACAGCGGGACGACGCCGGCCAGCGCCAGCGCCCCGATGGACGCGGCGACGCCGGCCAGGCGCCAGCACCGGGCGGCGCCGTGCAGCGCGGCCAGCTGCTTGGTGCCCAGTGCGCTCAGCCACGCTCCGGCCACCAGGAACAGCAGCGCCTTGGTGGCGGCGTGCGCGACCAGGTGCGCGGTGCCACCGGCGACCGAACCCACGCCCGCGCCCAGGACGACGAAGCCGAGCTGGGCCGCGGTGGAGGCGGCGAGCAGCTGCTTGAGGTCGCGCTGGGCGACGGCCACCGCGCCGAGCAGCAGCGCGGTCAGCGCGCCGATCCAGGCCGCGGTCGGGCCGGCCCATCCGGTCGCCGCCAGCAGCGGCTCCATCCGCAGCAGCAGGTAGCCGCCCATCGCGACCATCGCGGCGGAGTGCAGCAGCGCACTCACCGGGCTGGGCCCCTCCATCGCCGCGGACAGCCATGCGGTGAACGGCAGCTGCGCGGCCTTGCCCAGCGCCGCGACCAGCACACCGGCGGCGGCGACGTCCAGCCACGGCCCGTCGGCGGCGGCCAGTCGGTCCAGCCCCAGCCCGGCGCCGCCGGCCAGGGCGGCGCCCGCGGCGAGGTACAGCCCGAGGTCGGCGGTGCGGGTGGTGAGGAACGCGGTCAGCCCGGCTCCGACCCGGTGCTGTTCCCGCCAGCGGAAGCCGATCAGCGCGTAGGAGGTCGCGCCCATCGCCTCCCACGCGAACAGCAGCGTGGGGAACGTGCTCGCGGTGACCGTGAGGACGACCGCCGCGGTGAACAGCAGCATCAGGCCGGTGAACCGGGCGCGGGCGCCCTGGTAGGGGGCATCGACGTCCCCGGCGGAGAAGACCAGCACCAGCAGGACGACCGCGGCGACCGCGGGCAGCACGACGGCGGCCAGCGGGTCGACGGCCAGCCCGAAGGCGGCACCCGGCAGGAACGGCGCCTCGGCCGCCGGCCCGGCCAGGGCCACGGCGACCGCCAGCGCCAGCACGACCGCCGCCGTCGCCACGCCGGCCGGCAGCGCCGTCCGGTCGGCCCGCCGGCCGAGCACGCACAGCAGCGCCCCGACGGCGGCGGGCAGTGCGGCCGCCGTCCACAGCACGCCGGTCACTGGGCGAGGTCCGTGGCCATGTCGGTCATGTCCGACTGCTTCGCCCGGTGCAGCAACGTGGCGACGGCGAAGCCCATCGCCATCTCCACCGTCATCGCGGAGATGACCACGAGCAGCAGCACCTGGCCGTCGGGGGAGGGGGACAGGAACCACCAGAAGGCGGCCGCGGCCAGGATGACGCCGTTCAGCATCAGCTCTAGCCCCATCATCACCATGACCACGACCTGCTGGGAGATCGCGCCGTAGAGCCCCACGCTGAACAGCGCGGCGGCCACCACCAGGACGGTCTGCAGGGTCATCGTCGATGCCTCCGGCGCAGGTCCGTGCCCCGGAGATCAGGACCCATCCGGTCGTAGCGGCTGCGCGGGAGCGCCAGCACCAGGGCGGCCACGATGGTGGCGAAGAGGACCGGTGAGACGGTCATCATCACCAGCATCTTGGAGTGCATGACGGCCTCGCCCAGCGAGGTCACCAGGTCGGCGGCCGGTGCCCCGCGGCGGGTGGGCCAGTCGACGAGCAGCGCACCGCCGGCCAGCACGACGAAGGTGCCGATCGAGACCGCCAGGGCCGGGCGCTTCCCGTGCACCATGCTCATCGGCATCAGCGCGGGGTTCATCCCCATGAACATGATCATGTAGATGGCCATGATCGCCATCTCCATCACCATCATCAGCACGGTGATCACGCCGAGGAACTGCAGGTCGAACAGCAGCAGGGCCAGGCCGACGGCGACGAACGACGCGGCCAGCGCGTAGGTGGCCCGGGCCATGGAGTCGACCCGGAACACGGCGACCCCGGCCGCCACCGCGATCACCGCGAGCACCCAGAAGACGATCCCGCTCAGCACTGCCTCACCCCCGGACCACCACGACGACGGACACGACCAGCAGCTGCAGCAGCGTCAGCGGCAGCACGACCAGCCAGGCGGGTGTGACCAGCCGCTCCGGTCGGAGCACCGGCAACCGGCGCCGCAGCGCGACCAGCACCGCGAGCAGCGCGGCGGTCTTGACCAGCGTCCACAGCCAGGCCGGCAGCAGCGGGCCCTGGCCCCCGCCGAGGAAGGCCGTGGCGCCGAACGCCGCGCCGGCGGTGAGCAACGCGTAGCGCCCGGCGGAGAGCAGCCAGCGGTCGACGGCGGAGGTCTCGGCGAGCACCCCGCCGGCGGTCGTGGACCCTCCGGCCGCGGCGAACGGGCCCCAGACGGAGAAGGCGAGCACCGCACCGCAGAAGACCAGGAAGGCGACCGGCATCCAGACGATGAACCACAGCCCCTCCTGCGCCGTGACGAGGTCGCCGAGCCGCAGGCTGCCCGCAGCCACCGCCGGGGTGGTCAGCGCGAACATCAGCGGCAGCTCGTAGGCCAGCGCCTGCGCCAGGAACCGGAAGCCGCCGACCAGCGCGTGTGCGCTGTTCGGCCCCCAGCCGGCCAGCCAGATCGCGGCCCACAGCAGCACGTCCATCGCGTTGAACCAGACGACGCCCACCGCGAGGTCGGCGACCGTCCAGCGCCCGAGCGGCACCACGACCACCATCAGCAGGGCCGCGGTGAGCAGCCCGGCGCCGCCGACCCGCCAGAGCAGGGCGTCGGCGGCCAGCGTGCTGCGGCGGCGCTGCCGGAACAGCCGCGCCGTCTCCGCGGCCGGGGTCAGGAGGCCGCCGGCCGGTGGTTGCCCGTCCGCCCGGGCGGCGAGGACGCCGTCCAGGCAGGCGGCCGCGGCCGCGACGGCCAGCAGCAACGCCGCCGCCAGTGGCACCCAGGCGGAGGAGACCTGGTCGATCGTCACGAGGCCACCTCCGCCGGAGCCGGACTGCGGTCGGCGGTGTCCAGGTCCGCGGTGTCCAGGTCCAGGCTGGCGACCACCAGCCGGGCAGACGCCAGGTCCAGCCCGGTGACCAGGTCGGCGACGTCGCCCAGGGTGGTCGGCCGCGCGGACGTCGTCCCGTCCAGCCAGTGCAGCAGCCGGTCGTGGGCGTCGCCCTCGGGCAGCTCGCCCAGCCCGCGCAGTGATGCGCGCAGGAGCCGGGACCGCCGGATCCGGCGGGTCAGCCGGTCAGCCTCCTGCTGGTCGAGCCCACCGTCGGGCCCACCGTCCAGCGCGGCGTCGCGCAGCCGGGCGGCGCGTACCGCGGCGTCGGTCCAGCCGGCGAGGGCGAGCAGCGTGGCGACGGCGTCCCAGCGGCCCGCGGGGGAGCGGTGCACGTCCTGCCCGAGCGGTGGTTCCCCGTCGGCCGGCAGCACCTCCGGGATCGCCGCGACCACCAGGTCGCCCTGCAGCGTGGTGTGCAGCAGCAACCCGGCCGGCCAGTGGGGGAGCACTGGGCCCAGCGGCAGGTGCAGCACGTCCAGGTCGAGACCGTCGGGATCGGTGAGCTGGTCGTCGCCGGCGCCGGCCAGCCCGATGCCGCCGGGCATCGGCATGTCCATGTCGCCGTGGTCCATGTCGCCGTGGTCCATGTCGCCGTGGTCCATGTCGCCGTGGTCCATGTCGCCGTGGTCCATGTCGCCGTGGTCCATGTCGCCGTGGTCCATGTCGCCGTGGTCCATGTCGCCGTGGTCCATG